>JANNCZ010000160.1:0-9018 GCA_031387185.1 Burkholderiales bacterium | reverse complement strand
ACCAGTTCGCCACGCGCCAGCGTCAGGCCGGTCGGATGCAGCGCTTCGACATTGCCGTAGCGCGCGGACAGCCCTTCGACCGACAGCCAGGCCGGTTCACCGCCCGGCAGGTTCACTTGACAATCTTCACCTTGCCAGCCTGAATCGTTGCCAGCGCAAACGGGTTTTGCGTAATGCCCTGATGCACCGTGGGTGAAAAGTTGTAAATGCCGGTGGTGCCCTGAAACCCGGTGACGGTCTCCAACGCATCGCGAACCTTGGGGCCATCAAAGGACTTGGCCTTCTCAATGGCGGCGGCGGTAATCATCACCGCGTCCCAGCCGCGCCCGGCCCAGTTGGGGTCGCGGTCGCCATGCTTGGCTTTCCACGGCGTGAGGAAATCGTTGATGGCCTTTTTGAGACCGCCCTCTGGAAGCGCATCCACAATCTGCGAGGGTGCGGCGACGAAAAAGAATTTGTCACCCAGCACATCGGCCACCGGGCGGAACACCGCAAGGTCTTCAATCGAAGTCAGCATCTGCATCGGCAGACCCAACTGCTTGATGTTTTTTGCCGCTGTCATGGTGGTGCCACCCAGGCCAATTTTCAAAATTGCCCCGGCACCCGCTGCATTCATCTTGCCGATCTGCACCGAGAGGTCAGCATCATCCTGCTTGTATTGATCGACCCCGGCGAGAGTCAGGCCATAGCTCGCGGCGACTTTTTCGGCCACGCCTTTTTGCAGATTGGCGTAGGGCGTCGGGTCGTGCAGCACGCCGACCTTGCGAATCTGCGTGTTCTCTTTGAGGTATTCAAAACGCTTTTCGACTTCGAAGCGCGCCGGCGGCAGAGTCGAGAACGCCCACTTCACATGCTCCTCGTTCTGCGGCAGGATCGAGCAGAGCACCATCGGAATCTGCGCGCGCGCCACATTGCCGGCCGCAGCGAGATTGCCGGCCGAAACGCAACCCGACAAAAAGATATCGACCTTGTCGGACGACATCATCTTGCGGTACACCGTCACCGCCTCCTGCGGCTCGGAGCGGTTGTCTTCAACGATCACTTCGAGCTTGCGGCCATTGATGCCGCCTTTGGCGTTGAGCGCATCGGCTGCCAGTTTCACGCCATCGCTCCAGGCGCGATCCACCGTCGCTGCGTAGCCGGTAAGGCCGGCCGAGATGCCGATCTTGTAAGGTTGCTGCGCCAGCGCACTCGCTGAGCCAAGCCACGCACTGGCCATCATCGACAGGACTGCGCCTGCTTTACATATTGTCTTCATTGCCGTCTCCTTTTGTGTTTTGCTGTTTGGGTTGATTCGACTCACCTGTTTGCGACATCGTGATGCTTGCGCTTTCACGCTGGCGCGCCATACCCACCGCCGCCGGGGGTCTCCAGCACCACCACATCCTCCGGTTTAAGCGTGATTTTGCGCGCTTCCGACACATCCTTGCCATTGATGCGAAAGTGCCCGCCCGCGCCCGGCATGCCACCGTCAAGTCCTTCCGGTCCGGCACCGAGACGGCTCGGCACGGCGTTGAGCGTCCACGCGTGTTCGGTGCGCATGTGAAACTGGATCAATTGCCCGTCACCGCCACGCATGCGCCCGGCGCCGCCGCTGCCGGGGCGCAACTCCTTGCGGTCGAACACAATCGGCATCGCCGCCTCAAGGATTTCCACGGGGACAGCCGCTACGCCGGTCGGATAGCAGGTCGCCGACGGGCCGGGCTTGGTCAGGCGCGCGCCCATGCCGCCGGAATAATTGAACATCGACGAGGTAAAGGCCGCACCGTTGGCACTCTTGCCCTGCACCTGAAAGGTCCACACCGCACCTGCACCTTCGGCGAGCACGCGCTCGGGCATCACCTGATACAGCGCTTTCAAAATCGGCATCGGCACATACATGCCGACCACATGGCGCGCGTTGACCGGCACCGGGTATTCGCAATTGACGATGCAGCCCTTGGGCGCGACCAGCTTGATCGGCGCGAGCGAGCCGTGGTTGTTCGGCAACTCGGGGTTGAGGCAACTGCGGATCGCGAAGGTGGCGTACGCATGCGTGTAGTTCATCACCACGTTGATGCCGCTGGTGCTGGCCGGCGAGCTGCCGGCGAAATCGATCACGATGTCGCCGCTCGCGGTGTCAATCGTCACCGCCGTTTTAAGGGTGATGATTTCGCCGCCCGGCACGTCGAACTGGGTCGCGCCGTGGTAGGTGCCGCCCTTGAGCTTGCGCACCGCCGCGCGCGTCGCTTCTTCGGAGCGGCGGATGATTTCATCGGACAGCGCCTCGATGTCGTCGATGCCATAGCGCGCGCACATCGCCACCAGGCGCTCGCCGCCGGCCGCGCCGCTCGACACTTGCGCGGCGAGATCGCCGAACACATGGTCGGGTGTGCGCACATTGCTGCGAATGATGTCATGCAGGGTGGCGTTGGCTACCCCGGCATCGTAAAACTTGAGCGGCGGAATCCACAGCCCCTCTTCGTGCACGTCGCGCGCGCCGGCACCGATGCCGTAGCCGCCGATGTCGGTGTGGTGAATCGTCGAGCCGACATAGCCAATCATGCGCGTGCCTTTGAACACCGGCGTCATCAGCGTGATGTCGAAGAAATGCCCGGCCGACATCCACGGGTCATTGGTGATCACCACGTCGCCCGGCGCGAGCTTGCCGGCGAACAGCTTGTGCAGGCTGCCACCCGCCGCCGCCAGCGAATTGATGTGGCCCGGTGTGCCGGTATTGGCCTGTGCCACCATGCGCCCGCGCGCATCGAACAGCGCGCTGGCGAGGTCGCCGGCCTCGCGCACGATGGGTGAGAAGGCAATCCGCTGCAGCGCCTTGGCCTGCTCGCTGACAATGCCGATCAGGTTGGACCAGAGGATTTCAAGTTCGATGCCGTCGAGTTTTTTGCTCATGCGCCTTGCTCCCGCGTAGTTGTCACACCTGCCACCGCAGTTGCCACCACGCAGCCCACCTGATCGACGCTGGCACGCCACCCCGGTGGAATCACGATGGTGGTCTCACGCTCTTCGACGATGGCCGGCCCGGCGAAGGATTGGCCTGCGGCGAGCGAGCGGCGCTCAAACACCGGCACCGCCTGATCGTCACTCCAGAGATGCACGGGCCGCGTCCGCGCAGTACCCGCCGTTGCCGCTACAGGCATCACTACCGGATGGAAAGGCACCAGCGGGCCGCGTACCGTGAGGCGCCAACTGACAATTTCCACCGGCACATGCGAGGGGTTGAAACCGTATTGCGCGAGATAGGCGCGCTCGAATTCAGCGCGAATCGCCTTCACATCACGGCTCACGCGCGGGTCAAACTGGAACGTGACCCCAACTTCATTCTGCTGCCCGAAGTAACGCAAGTCGGCACCGAAATGCATGCTGACCTGTTCGCGCGCGCAGCCGGCGTTGGCCAGTGCGGTGCGGCCTTCTTCGGCCATTTCGTCAAACAGGCGGCCGGTGCGCGCCCAGTCAATCGCATCGAGCATGCCGAGCGCGCTGCGCACCAGATCAAGCCGCACGGGCGTGACCAGCGTACCGAACGCCGACAGCACGCTCGCGTGCGGCGGAAAAATCACCGCCGTGCTGCCAAGCAGCGCACCGACTTCGCACGCATGCACGGGTCCGGCACCACCGAAGGCGAATAGCGGCATGCCGCGATAGTCCACGCCGCGGTCGGTGGCATGAGCGCGCGTTGCGGCAGCCATCGCTTCAGCGACGATGCGATAAATGCCGCGCGCGGTCTCACGCACGCCTGCCGCGCCGACAGGTACATCACCCGCCGCAGATTTCGCTGCAGCGAATCCCAATAGCGCGCCGGTGCGCGCCATCGCCGCCTCGGCTGCAGCAAGGTCGAGCGGCATGTCGCCGCCCAAAAAGTTGTTCGCGTCGAGCAAACCGAGCACCAGATCGGCATCAGTCACCGTCGGCTGCTGCCCGCCGCGCCCGTAGCAGGCCGGCCCCGGCTCGGCACCCGCGCTGTGCGGCCCCACTTTGAGCAAGCCCAGGTTATCGACATGCGCGATGCTACCGCCACCGGCACCGATCTCGATCATGTCAATCGAGGGAATCGTCACCGGCATGCCGCTGCCTTCCATGAAGCGGTATTTGCGGTCAGCTTCAAACACGCCGGACACCAGCGGCTTGCGGTCTTCAATCAGGCAGGCCTTGGCCGTGGTGCCGCCCATGTCGAAGGACATCAGGCGATCCAACCCCAGCACCTCGGCATAGTGGCTCGCCGCCAAGGCACCCGCTGCCGGACCGCTCTCAATCATGCGCACCGGGTTGCGCCCGGCGACTTCAACGCCGATGATGCCGCCGCTAGAGAGCATGATCAGCGGCTCATTGACAAACTGCTCGGCCTTGAGGCGCAGCGCCAGCGCGCGCAGATAGGGCCGCGCGAGCGGCATGGTGTAGGCGTTGATTGCCGTGGTCGAGGCGCGCGGATATTCGCGGATCTGCGGCGCCACATCGGACGACAGCGAGATGAACATGTCCGGCAGGCGCTCGCGCAACAACGCCGCTGCTGCGCGCTCGTTGGCCGGGTTGGCGTAGCTGTTGAGCAGACATACCGCGACCGATTTGACCTGCGCCGCACGCAGTGCCTCCGCCACCTGGGCCAGCACGGCCGCATCCGGCGTGGTCAGCACTGTGCCATCAGCGAGTGTGCGCTCGGGGATGCCAAAGGTAAGCTCACGCGCGATCAGCGGTGGCGCAAATTCGATTTGCGGGTCATACATTTCATAGCGATGCTCGTTGCGGATCGACAGCACATCGCGAAAACCCTCGGTCACCAGCATTGCAGTGACGTCGCCCTTGCGCTCGATGAGCGCATTGGTGACCACAGTGGTGGCATGTACCACCACGCCATTGACGTCATGTGCAGTGAGGCCGCTCTTTTTGAGTACGGCATGCACACCGGCAAAGAATCCTTCAAGCAGACTCTGCGGTGTGGTCAGGGTTTTGTCGACGTTAAGCGAGCCGTCGGAGCCGCGCAACACGATGTCCGTAAAGGTGCCGCCGATGTCGACGGCGAGGGAATAGACCGTTTTCAAGCCTGACTCCATAGCAAAACGCGTTGCAGCGATAGACCCACATCTTACGGCAAGGCTTCGCAGACAGGGTGCCGGCAGCCATGTCCCTCCTTATAAAATCCGCCGCTCCGCCACGTCAATTAATGACCTCAATATGCCGCTGTTCCCCGCCACCGTTTTTCTGTCCGCGTTTTTGCTGTTCCTCGTGCAGCCGATGATCGCCAAGCAAATCCTGCCGTGGTTTGGCGGTGCGGCAGGCGTGTGGACCACCTGTTTGGTGTTCTTCCAGTCGGCGCTGCTGGCCGGCTACGCCTACCCCGACCTGATCGCGCGCAAACTCGCACCGAAGAAGCAGGCGTGGCTGCATACCGCTCTGTTGCTAGGCAGTTGCGCGGTGCTGCCGGTGATTGCCGGCGAGTTTTGGAAACCGGCCGGCGACGCCAACCCGATCTTCGGCATCCTCGCCTTGCTCGCGGGCGTGATCGGCCTGCCCTATGTGATGCTCTCGACCACCAGTCCGATGGTGCAGACCTGGTTGGCGCGCGCCCACCCTGGTGTCAATCCATACCGCCTGTTTGCGCTCTCGAACGTAGCGTCGATGCTGGCGCTGTTGTCGTATCCGTTTTTGATTGAACCCACCATCGGCGTCAAGCAGCAGGCGTGGATCTGGTCGGGGTTGTACGGCGTGTTTGTGCTGTTGGCGATTGCCTGTGCGTTTCGCAGCGCGCGTGCGGCTGGGGGCGGGAGTGCCGGACAGCCTCTGCCAGGCGGCAGTAGCGGCGCTGCCGCTGAGAATGGCGCCTCCATGGAGGCCGGTGCAACGGGAGGTGCCGGTGCGATCGAACCACCACCCTCCGCCAGCACCCAACTTCTGTGGTGCGCCCTCTCTGCCGCCGGCTCGATCCTGTTGCTCGGCATCTCCAACCATGTCACGCAAAACATCTCGTCGATACCGTTGTTGTGGGTGGTGCCACTCGCGCTTTATCTGCTCACCTTCATTTTGTGCTTCGATGGCGAGGGCTGGTACAAACGCAAGTCCTTCATGATTGCCGCTGGCTTTTGGCTGGCCGCGATGGGTGCAACCCTGGTCACACCCGAGCTCAAATTCGCGCTCAAGTTCCAGATTGGCCTGTTCTTCTCCGGTTTGTTTGTGGTCTGCATGTTTTGCCATGGCGAGCTCACGCAAATCAAACCAGCGCCGCGTTATCTCACCCGTTTCTACCTGATGATCGCCCTGGGAGGCGCTGTGGGAGCCACTCTTGTGGGCATCGTCGCGCCGCTCACCCTGCCCTCCTACTATGAATTCGAGGTCGGCCTGACGCTTGCTGCGCTGCTCTTGTGGGTGTGCGTACTGCCATCAAAGAACCGCATCGCGATCACGTTTGCCGGCTTGCTGGTCGCAGGCGGCGTGGGCGTGACCATCATGCACACCTATCAGTCGGGGCGAGATGCGGTGTTCACTGGCCGCAATTTCTACACGGTGCTGCGCGTCAAGGAATACGGCAGGCCGGGAGATGACCAGCACAGCCGCGTGCTGATACACGGCGTGATCAACCACGGCGAACAATATCTGTCACCCGAATACCGCCGAGCCGCGACGCGCTACTACGGTAGCGCATCAGGAATCGGCCGTGCGCTCACGGCGAAGTACGATTTGCCCAGTGCGAAGGTGGGCATTCTCGGTCTCGGTGCCGGTGCCGTAACCGTCTATGCGCGCAAGCAGGACCACTGGCGCATGTACGAGATCAATCCGATGATTCTCGACATCGCCAAGCACCAGTTCACTTATTTGGCTGACTCGCCCGCGAAGATCGACGTGGTGCTCGGCGATGGCCGCCTCACCATTGAGCGCGAACCCGCGCAGGGCTATGACCTCTTGGCAATGGATGCGTTTTCCAGCGACTCAGTGCCGGCCCACCTCATTACCAGCGAAGCCTTCACTGCCTATGAGCGCCACCTCAAGCCCGATGCGATTTTGGCGATCCATGTCTCGAACCGCTTTCTCGATCTCGCCCCGGTAATCCGCGAGCTGGCGCTCAAGCACAGTTTTCACGGCGTCATCGTCTACGAAACCGGCCACACCGTCAGCGACTGGATCCTGCTGTCAAAATCAAAAGCCACGCTGGACCATCCGAAGATCAAGGAAGTCGCCCAAGAGCTGCCGTCCAAACCTGGCATCAAAGCGTGGACTGATGACTTTCACAATCTGGTGCAGGTGTTGCGCTGAGGCTCGCCTGCCATGTTGGTAGATGCGTTGGCAGATGCGTTGGCAGATGCGTTGGCAGATGCCGCCGTCCTGAAACCCTTGGTGGGAGCGGATGTTCGGCCAATGATGCCTTCCAGCCCTTGGTGAGAGCGGCTTTCGCCGTGACGTGATGGCGGGTTTTCTCCGAAAAGTGTTAGTCCGCCTTGATATTTTCCTCACGCGCGAGCTTCACATAGCGCGCCGTCTCGCTCTTGATGTACTCGCTGAACTCGCCCGGTGTGCTGCTGGCGATCATCTCGATACCGCGCTCGCCGAAGCGCTTTTGCAAGTCCCCACCGCGCACGATCTTTGCCACTTCCTGTTGCAGACGCGCCAGGATCCCCGGCGGCGTGCCGGCTGGTGCCATCAGTGCATTCCAGGTTGAGTCCTCAAAACCTTTGAGTCCCGCTTCATCGAGCGTCGGCACACTGGGAAAGCTGATCGAACGTGTGAGCGTCGTTACGGCCAGCGGGCGCAGTCTGCCGCTTGCGACCGGCTGAATCGAGGTGCTGACCTGGTTGAACATCATCGGCACCCGCCCGGCCATGACATCGACCAGTGATTGCGCGTTGCCCTTGTAGGGTACGTGCAACATCTTGACGCCTGCCGCACGGCTGAACAGTTCTGCGGCGATGTGGCCGGTAGAGCCATTACCCGAGGTGGCGTAGGCAAGCAACGTATAGCCATCGGGCGCAGCCTTGGCGACGAACTGGGTGCCGACCAACGCCGCCGCGCCGGGGCGATTCTCGACAATGACCTGTTGACTTGGCGCTTTGGAGAGTGGCTCGGCATCGGCGCGCGCGATCAGATCAACATTGCCGCCGGGGGCGAGCGGCACGACGATGCGGATGGTGCGGTTCGGGTAGGTCTGGGCCTGCACGCCAGCACCATGCAATGCCGCTACGGCTGCGAATGACGCAAGCAATGCGATCCATTTTTTTTAATTCAATTCTCCCCGTCGCATCATTGCGCCGTGATCCCGGCCTCGCGCACCACGCGCGCCCACTTGACGGTTTCGTCATTGATGTATTTGGCGAATTGCGGCGTACTCATCTGCACCGCTTCCACCGCTTCAGACTCAAAGCGCTTGACGACCTCGTGCGCACGCTGAATCGCGCTGATCTCGCGATGCAGGCGCGCGACGATATCGGCGGATGTGGATGCCGGCACGATCAGCGCCCACCAGTTCACTGCGTCGTAACCAGGCAACCCGGATTCAGCAATGGTCGGCACCTCGGGCAGAGTGGAAGAGCGCCGCGAGCCGCCCACACCAAGGGCTTTGAGCTTGCCGGCCTTGATGAGCGGCAGGGTTTGCACGAGTGACGACAGCATCATTTGCGTGTTGCCTGCGGTGACATCGACCATTGCCGGGCCACCGCCCTTGAACGGCACATGCACGATGTCGGCTTTCGCCATGCTCACAAACAACGCGCCGCCAAGATGCTGAAAACTGCCGATGCCGGCCGAGGCGTAGTTGAGCGTGCCGGGCTTGGCGCGCGCCATCGCAATCAACTCCTTGACTGAATTGGCCGGGAAGCTGCTCGCCACGGCGAGAACGTTTGGACCCGCCGCGATCATCGCCACCGGTGCAAACGCCTTCACCGGGTCATAGGGCAGTTTGTAGAGCGAACTGTTGGCGGCAAAGGCGGAGGACGCAAACAAAATCGTGTAGCCGTCGCCTTCGGCCTTGGCCACCGACTCGGTGCCGATCATGCCGCCCGCACCGGCGCGATTGTCAGGCACCACCTGCTGGCCGAG
>JANNCZ010000050.1:0-2514 GCA_031387185.1 Burkholderiales bacterium | reverse complement strand
TTGCGCGATGGCACGATCAGATCGACGCCTTCATCGCCGTGGCGCACAGGGCCAGCAAGCCGCCAGGGGCGAGGCCAAGCGCGAGCAAGGCAAAGCCATTGACCGAGAGCAAGGCGCGCGCGCCGCTGTCGGCGGCAATCGCCGCGTGATCGGTCGGCTCTTCCATGAACATCACTTTAACGATGCGCAAGTAGTAGAACGCGCCGATCAACGAGAACAGCACCGCCACCACCGCAAGCCACACAAGATTTGCGCCCACTGCTGCACTCAACACCGCGAACTTGGCGTAGAAGCCCACCGTCGGCGGAATGCCCGCCAGCGAGAACATCACGATCAAGGTCATCCAGGCGAACCATGGGTTGCGCGTGTTGAGGCCACGGAAGTCGTCAATGTTGTCAGCTTCAAAGCCTTTGCGCGCCATCAGCAGGATGACGCCGAACGAGGCGAGCGTAGTGATCACATAGGTGATCGCATAGAACAGCGAAGCGCTGTAGGCATCGACGGCATTGAGCCGGTTGCCATCGACCACGCCGGAGAGCAGGCCTAGCAGCATGAAGCCCATGTGCGAAATGGTTGAGTAAGCCAGCATGCGTTTCAGGTTGGTCTGTGCAATCGCCGCGAGGTTGCCCAGGCCCATCGACAGCACCGCCAGAATAATCAGCATGCTTTGCCAGTCAGCGGCGACGCCGATCAGGCCGTTGACCAGGATGCGAATGGCGATGGCGAATCCGGCCAGTTTGGGTGCCGCACCGATCATCAGAGTCATCGCGGTCGGCGCGCCGTGATACACGTCGGGAATCCACATGTGGAACGGCACCACACCGAGCTTGAAGGCGAGGCCGGCGACGATGAAGACGAGGCCAAACAACACCATCGGCTTTTTCGCCTGGCCCGAGGCGATGGCCTTGGCGATCACGTTGATGTCAAGGTCACCGGTACCACCGTAGACCATCGACATGCCGTAGAGCAGCAGGCCGGATGCGAGTGCACCGAGGATGAAATATTTGATCGCCGCTTCGGTGGAGACGGCAGAATCACGATTGAGCGCGACCAGCGCGTACAGCGCCAGTGACAGCAATTCAAGGCCCAGATACAGCAGCACGAAATGATTCGACGACATCATCACCATGATGCCGAGCAGGGCAAACAGTGACAGGATGACAAACTCGCCGGTAAGCAAATCGCGGTCGAGCAAATAGCGCCGGGAGTAGATAAAGGTCACCCCGACAGCGATGCAAGCCCCAATCTTGAGCAGATTGGCCATCGGGTCGGCAACGAACATGTTGGTGAATGCAACGCCACGCGCACCCGAGGCGAGCAAGGCACAACTCATGATGCCGGTGAGCGCCAAGACTGCCAGCGCCAGCCACACCAGCACCACCTTGCGCTCGCGGGGCAAAAACAGATCCACCATCATGATGACGGCGATGCCAATACCGAGAATGAACTCGGGGTAGGCCGCGATCATGCTCTGCGCCTGCTGCATGCTGCCTGCGCCGGGGATCAGCACCGGCACGTTGATGATCATTTCATTCACTTGCGCCGCCGCTGCGCCTGCCGCCGGGGTTGCCATGCTTGCTGTGGTTGCCATCGCGCGCGCCCCTTACATCTTGCTCTTGGCTACGTGCTTGGCCAAGGCGTTGACCGACGCATGCATCACGTCGGTGAAGGGTTTGGGGTAAACGCCCATGGTCAGCACAGAAGCCGCGAGCAGCGCGAGAATCGAGAATTCACGTGGACCAATATCGGTGAGCGCCTTGACATGATCATTGCCAATTTCGCCAAAGATCACGCGTTTGACCATCCACAGCGAATAGGCCGCACCAAAGATCAGGGTGGTGGACGCGAGGAAAGCGACCCAGAAATTGAACTTCACCGCCGCCAGAATGACCATGAACTCGCCGACAAAACCCGAGGTGGCCGGCAGGCCGCTGTTGGCCATCGCAAAAAACACCGCAAACGCCGCGAACTTGGGCATGGTGTTGACCACACCGCCATAGTCGGCAATGTTGCGCGAATGCATGCGGTCGTAGAGCACACCGATGCACAGGAACATCGCACCTGAAATGAAACCGTGCGACACCATCTGCACAATCGCGCCCTCAACCGCCAGCGGCATCACCGTGCCACCGACGAACATGAAGAAACCGAGTGTGACGAAGCCCATGTGGGCAATCGATGAATAAGCCACCAGCTTTTTCATGTCGGTCTGCACCAACGCGACCAGGCCGATGTAGACCACGGCGATCAGCGACAGCGTGATCATCAAAAAGGCCAGGTCCCTGCTCGCATCTGGTGCTATCGGCAGCGAAAAACGCAGGAAACCGTATGCGCCAAGCTTCAACATGATGGCGGCCAGCACCACCGAGCCTCCGGTGGGCGCTTCGACGTGGGCGTCGGGCAGCCAGGTATGTACCGGCCACATCGGCACCTTGACGGCAAAGGAGGCAAAGAAGGCGAGGAAGATCAACGTCTGCGCCGTGATGCCCAGCGGCACGCGATGGTAATCGATGA
>JANNCZ010000046.1:0-3211 GCA_031387185.1 Burkholderiales bacterium | reverse complement strand
TCGTCGGTGTGGCCCGACCCGCCGCCCAAGCCGGGCCCGAAAAACCTGTTCCAGAAATTCATGGGGCTGTTTCAATCGATGGTCGATGTCCTGTCACATTTTTATCAAAGCCTGCTTGGTTGGTCGCTCAAACACCGCATCGTCACGCTGATCCTGGCGGCAGGCACTTTCATCGGCAGCTTTGCGCTGGTGCCGCTGCTTGGCACCGAGTTCGTGCCGCAGGCAGATTTTTCGGAGACGCAGGTGGCGTTTCAAACCCCTGTCGGCTCCTCGCTGGAGCTCACCGAGGCCAAGCTGCGTCAGGTCGATGCGGCGCTGCGCGAACTGCCCGAAGTGCTCTACACCTACGCCACCATCAACACTGGCACCACGCTCGGCAAGAACTACGCGAATGTTTACGTCAAACTTAAAGCCCGCAAGGAGCGTACGCGCTCGCAGCATGTGATGACGCAGCCGCTGCGTGAGCGTCTGGCGCAGATTGCCGGCATCACCGTGACGCACGTCGGCACTGTCAATCCGGTCGCGGGCAACAAGATTTTGGTGGTGAGCGTGCAGGGGCCGGATCTGAAAGAGCTGGACCGTCTCTCTGCGGAAGCACAAAAGCGCCTGCGCAATATCCCCGGCCTAGTGGATCTCGACTCGTCGCAAAAGCCCGACAAGCCGACCATCGGTGTCAACGTCAAACGCGAGCTGGCCTCCGATCTGGGCGTGGGTGTCGCGCAGATCGGCGCTGCGCTGCGTCCGCTGATTGCGGGCGAAGCGGTGAGCACGTGGAAGGCGCCTGACGGCGAGAACTATGACGTCTCGGTGCGACTCGCCCCAAATGACCGCCAGACCAGCGGCGACCTCGACCGCATCATGATCCAGAGCACGCAACCTGCCGCTGATGGCGCGCCCAAACTGGTGGCGCTGCGTCAGGTGGCCGACTTCACACCCACCGGCGGCGCGTCACAGATCAACCGCAAGGATTTGACACGCGAGGTGCAACTGGACGCCAACGTCTTCGGGCGCTCGGCCGGCGAAGTGAGCGGCGATATTGTCAAAGCGCTCGGCGGCATGGAGTGGAAGCCCGGCTACCGCTACGTGATGGGCGGCTCGACCAAGGACATGAAGGAGTCGTTCGGCTTCGCGGTCACGGCAATGGTGCTGGCGGTCATCTTCATTTACATGATCCTCGCGTCGCAGTTTGCGAGCTTTATGCAGCCATTGGCCATCATGTCGTCGCTGCCGCTCACTTTGATCGGCGTATTTCTCTCGCTGCTGATGTTTCGCAGCACGCTCAATTTGTTCTCTGTGATCGGCGTCATCATGCTGATGGGCTTGGTGACCAAAAACGCCATCCTATTGATCGACTTCGCCAACCACGCACGCGCGCGCGGCATCGAGCGCACCGCCGCCCTGCTCGAAGCCGCGCACGTGCGCCTGCGCCCGATTTTGATGACAACATTGGCGATGGTGTTCGGCATGTTGCCGCTCGCACTGGCGCTCACCGAAGGCTCTGAGCAGCGCGCACCAATGGGGCAGGCGGTGATCGGCGGTGTCATCACGTCGTCGATCCTGACGCTCGTGGTGGTACCGGTGATGTACACCTTTCTCGACGATTTGACGGCGTGGTTTGGCGCTAAGCCCGATGCTAAAATTTCTGGCTCTCAGTGAACGCGACTGACTTTTCAGTGCGCCATCACCGCGCCATCACCGCGCAGTTGCCGCCAAGGATCCACCATGCACGCCACGCTAGATATCGATCAAGCCCGCTTCAACATGATCGAGCAACAGATCCGCCCGTGGGATGTGCTCGATCAGAACGTGCTCGACCTGCTTGAAGTGGTGCGCCGCGAAGAATTCGTGCCGCCGGTCCACCGTCTGCTGGCCTTCACCGACATGGAAATTCCCTTGGAGAAAATCGGGGGCAGCCACAGCGGCGGCGCGCGCATGTGGTCTCCCAAACTCGAAGCGCGCGTGTTGCAAGAAGTACAGACACGCAGCCACGACCGCGCGCTCGAAATTGGCACTGGCAGCGGCTATTTCGCTGCCCTCCTCGCGCACCGCTGCCACTCGGTGTTGTCAGTGGAAATCTCCCCTGACCTCAAGGCGATGGCCGAACGCAACCTCAAGGCCGCCGGCATTTCCAACGTGCGCGTACAGCAAGGCGATGGCGCGCGCGGTTATGGCAAAGCGGGCAGTGCGGGGGGCTCTGGTAGCACGGGCCACGAACATTTCGACATCATCGTGCTGACTGGCTCTACCCCGGTGGCGCCGCAGGCCCTGCTGGATCAGTTGAGCCCCGGCGGACGGCTGTTTGCCGTGGTCGGCGATGCGCCCGCGATGACGGCGCGCCTCTTTACCCGCGCGGCGCACGGCACGCAAGGCATCACTGCCGAAGACCTGTTTGAAACCGTGCTCACCCCACTCGTCAACGCACCGCAACCGGCGCGCTTCGCGTTCTGACGCGTGCCTTCAACTCCACGCCTTAATCTCCTTTCGCAGGCTGTTTCACCATGCAACATCTGAGCGTTACTGAGCTTGCAGCCTGGCTTGCCGACCCGGCGCGCACCCCACCCCTGCTGCTCGACGTGCGCGAAGCCTGGGAGGTGCAGACTGCTGCATTGCCCGGCATCAGGCACGTGCCGATGAACCAGATCCCCGCGCGAGTAGCTGAAATCGCTGCCGCCGCTGGCGACAAAGCGGTGGTGGCGATCTGTCATCACGGCGCACGCAGCATGCAGGTGGCAATGTTTTTGGAAAGCCGGGGCGTCGGCGCGCTGCACAATCTGACAGGCGGTATGGATGCATGGTCGGCCGGGGTCGATCCAGCCGTGCCGCGCTATTGAGCCACGCGACTGTGTTGAATGCACCCGCCGGGTTCCGTTCGACTGGCATTTGTGGCAAAATGACCGGCGGTCAGTTAAATCCAAATACCGATCCGCCCGCGCAATAGCGCCCGATTCCCCTCCCCGACTCCCCTTCGACCCGCACCTTGTTTGCAATGTGAGAGCTGTGTCATGACGATGTCTGCATTCCTTCCCGCCCTTAGCCGTGTGCCCGCCGCAGGCTTGCGCCGCACCGGCATTGCGTTGGCCCTGTCCCTGTCTCTGTCCCTGATGCTGGCGAGCGCGGCAAACACCGCTCACGCCAACGATCTGCTGTCGATCTACAAAGACGCGCTGGCCAATGACGCCGTCTATTCCTCGGCGCGCTACTCCCTGCAGGC
>JANNCZ010000004.1:0-1863 GCA_031387185.1 Burkholderiales bacterium | reverse complement strand
CACCGTCTCCCGCTTCGCCCCCAACTTCAAGCGCAGCGTGATCGCTCGCCAGGTGTTGACGCCCCTCGACCTGGAACGCACCTTCGGCCTCACCGATGGCGACATCTTTCACGGCCGCTTGTCGCTCGAACAATTGTTCGCGAGCCGCCCGATGCTCGGTTACGCAAATTACAAGACGCCGCTCAAGGGCTTGTATCTATGCGGCTCGGGCGCGCATCCCGGCGGCGGCGTGACGGGGGCGCCGGGGTTCAATGCCGCGCGAGAGATGCTGCGGGAAGGCAGGGGCGGTTAGAAAAAAGGTCTATTCGGACGGCGAGCGATACCAATCCGAATGAAAAAAACATCGCTGCGGATTCGTGCAACGCGCTCACCCAAGCGTTGCCACCATTTCAATCCTGGGCGCAATGGCTTGCACCAGTTTTTCAATCCCGTGGCCCGGGTTCGCGCGGCGCTGCGATACCAGCAAGCCGATCTTTTCCAGCAACCCCACATCCTTGGTAATCGACGAGCGGTCGCGGTTGAGACGCTGCGACAGCTCGTTGATGGTCTTCGGCTCGCGCATCACTTCAAGCATCAGGCGGCGGCGCGCCTCCGAGAGCACGGTAAACATGCGTTGCGGATCTTCAAACGCCAGCGTCACCGTTCCATCGAACGGTCCACCAGCGTCAGCCCGGCGCGCCGCGTCTTTTGCGCGCGCGAAGAATCCGGTCACATCATCCGTGCGAATTACGATTTTGGTCATGGCTTCCTGCCCTTTCCCGGATTCACCATCTCTTGCCATTCACGCGTGAAACGATCCTGCGTGGCCTCGAAATTTTCGAACTCGACATCCTCCACCTTTCCCATCCGGTGGCGATGATGAGTGCCATGCGCATTGTCGAATCCAAGCACGCGACCGTTGTCACCGGCAAACATCGCCTGATTGATCCAGGCCAGATTGTGACGCGTCACCACCACGCAGCCATGCTGACGATACCCCAGACCTCGTAGCTCAACAACCCGCCGCCAGACTTCGCCTTGATCTCAAAACGCTCGTGCTCAAGCAACAATTCTATTGGTGGTTTTGCCATGAAACATCCGGCATTCAGATGTGAAAAACTATCGCACATCTGCAACCCGTCCAAGGGCACAAGCCCTCTGGAGCTTCGCCGTGCATCAAAGTCATCGCCCGCAGCATCAGCCCGGTACACTTGATCCTTGCGATCACCCATTTCTGCTTCAAAGGAGTGCAAGTCCATGTCGCTCACCAACCACCAAATCCGCCTCGCCGCTCGTCCTATCGGCAACCCCAAGCGTTCCGACTGGAACTTCACGGAAGAGCCGGCCGGCGAACCGGGCCCCGGCGGCGTGCTCGTCAAGGTGCTGCAACTCTCGCTCGACCCGGCGATGCGCGGCTGGATGAACGAAGGCAAGAGCTACATCCCGCCGGTCGGCATCGGCGAGGTGATGCGTGCCGGCGGTGTCGGCAAGGTGGTCGCGTCGAACAATCCGGCCTTCGCGGTGGGTGACCACGTCGCCGGTGGATTCGGCGTGCAGGAGTACTGCCTGGTCGGGGAAGCCGGCCTCAAGCATGTGGGCCTGGCGAAGATCGATTTGCGCGTTGGCACCCCGTCGCAATGGCTCAACGCGCTGGGCATGCCCGGCATGACGGCGTATTTCGGCCTGCTCGAAACCGGCCAGCCAAAAGCTGGCGAAACCGTGGTGGTATCAGGCGCCGCCGGTGCGGTCGGGCAGACGGTGGGACAGGTGGCGAAGATCAAGGGTTGCCGCGTGGTCGGCATCGCCGGCGGGCCGGACAAGTGCGATTTCGTCGTCAAGGAACTCGGCTTCGACGCCTGCATCGATTACAAATCGGGCAGCGTC
>JANNCZ010000003.1:0-1870 GCA_031387185.1 Burkholderiales bacterium | reverse complement strand
CACCGTCTCCCGCTTCGCCCCCAACTTCAAGCGCAGCGTGATCGCTCGCCAGGTGTTGACGCCCCTCGACCTGGAACGCACCTTCGGCCTCACCGATGGCGACATCTTTCACGGCCGCTTGTCGCTCGAACAATTGTTCGCCAGCCGGCCCATGCTCGGTTACGCGAATTACAAAACGCCCATCAAAGGTCTCTACCTGTGCGGCTCGGGCGCGCATCCGGGTGGCGGTGTGACCGGTGCACCTGGGCACAATGCGGCGCGGGCGATTTTGCGAAACGAAACGTTTGCGCCATAGTCCATTTTTGATGGACAATTCGGTCTTCCTCGTCGGCCCAGAGTTGGCCACTGGAGACTGAAATGGGCATAGTGATAGACGATGACCTGATGCACGCCTCGCGCATGTCCGAGCCGGAGATCAAACTCGAACTCGCCGCGCTGCTCTATCAGCTTGAACGCCTCACGCTCGGCCAGGCCGCCAAACTGGCCGGCATAAGCCAGGCCCGCATGCGCCTCGCGCTGGGCGTCCGGGGCATCGCGCCAACATATGGCCATGCTGAATTCAAGGAAGACCTGCAAGTCGTGCGCAGCACTGCCTGACGCATGATTGTCGTCTGCAACACCTCACCCATCGTCGCGCTCGCGCGGGCTGGGTATCTCGATATGTTGCGCGCAGTCCATGGTGAAATCATCATCCCTGATGCGGTATTCAATGAAATCACGGTTGCCGGCGCTGGCGAGCCAGGCGCGCTCGAAGTCAACACCGCCGCATGGATCAGGCGGCGCGCTGCACTCGACGCCCGCCTGGTCACTGCGCTCGGTCTGGAACTCGACGCCGGCGAGGCCGAAGCGATTGCCCTCGCCATTGAGTGCAACGCCGATTTGATTTTGCTGGACGAACGCGCCGGTCGCCACGCCGCGCAGCGCATGGGCCTGACGGTAACTGGCACACTTGGCGTGTTGATCGCCGCCAAAGACCGAAGCCATCTGACGTCGTTACGCCCGGTGCTCGATGCTTTGCGCACCGAAGCCGGGTTCTGGATCAGCGATGCGCTATACGTGGAGGTGTTGTCGGCGGCTGGGGAGCAGGTCCCCGGCCAAGCTTGAGGGTAAGCCACTTGCGGCTCGCCCGCCCAACCGCGCAGGGCAACACACCTATGCAGACCGCCTAACAACGCCCGCAGCGCCAGCCCGGTACACCTGACCCTTGCCACCAGCTATTTCAGTTTTAAGGGAGTTCAATTCCATGCCCGTCATCAATCATCAAATCCGCCTCGCCGCCCGCCCGGTCGGTAACCCCAAACGCAGCGACTGGAATTTCACCGAAGAGGCCGTGGGCGATCCCGGCCCCGGCGGCGTACTGGTCAAGGTATTGCAACTCTCGCTCGACCCGGCGATGCGCGGCTGGATGAACGAAGGCAAAAGCTACATCGCGCCGGTCGGCATCGGCGAGGTGATGCGCGCCGGCGGCGTCGGCAAAGTCATCGCGTCGAACAACGCAGCGTTCTCCGTGGGCGATCACGTTGCCGGTGGTTTCGGCGTGCAGGAGTACTGCCTGGTCGGGGAAGCCGGCCTCAAGCAGGTGGGCCTGGCGAAGATCGATTTGCGTATGGGCACACTGTCGCAATGGCTCAACGCGCTCGGCATGCCCGGCATGACGGCGTATTTCGGCCTGCTCGAAACCGGCCAGCCGAAAGCCGGCGAAACCGTGGTGGTATCAGGCGCGGCAGGCGCGGTCGGGCAGACGGTGGGACAGGTGGCGAAGATCAAGGGTTGCCGCGTGGTCGGCATCGCCGGCGGGCCGGACAAGTGCGATTTCGTCGTCAAGGAACTCGGCTTCGACGCCTGCATCGATTACAAATCGGGCAGCGTC
>JANNCZ010000002.1:0-20019 GCA_031387185.1 Burkholderiales bacterium | reverse complement strand
CAGGCCACCCCAGGGTAAGCGGGCCTCAGGCCACCCTAGGGTAAGCGGGCCTCAGGCCCTCTGGCTATGGATGCGCGCTGTCGGCGGGTGGTTGCGGCACTGGCACGCCCGCCGCAAGAATGTCGACACTTAGTACGCTGCCCTTTTCGTCATGATGCACATACAGGCGCTGCGCCTGTTGCCAGCTCTCGACTGCCAGTGGGCCTTGCCGGAAGTAGCGCGCCACCTGCTCGTTGGTCGCCCCCCGGTTGCCGGCGCGCTTGGGCAGTTTGCCGTAGCGCAGGATGTTGTAGGTAGCCCACGCCACCAGGGTGCCACCCATCAAGAGGATAACCAGCAGATAGAGTCCGATCAGATGAAGCACCTCCCGGTAACCTCCCAGCACCACCATGTATTTGTAGGCCTGCTCCACCCCGAACACCCACGCAATGAGCGCCAGCAGCGGCAACCACAGGTACGTCCAGAACGCCCAGAACACCGCCGTGATGACGCCCGAGACGGTGCGGTGCTGCAGGGTCTGCAAATCGGCGCGGTCAATCACTGGCGATTTCACGGGCGCAGCCCCCGGTCCGGGCTGATCCAGCGCGCGCGTTTTTGCAGGCGCCTTGACAGCGCGCGCGGCACCGCGACCACGGTCGCGGCCATGTTCAGCATCCAGTACGCCAGCGGATACCAGATCATCCAGAAGAAATGGCGCAGCGGCGTCTTGTCGTAACGCGAGTCGAGCGAGAGGCTCACGCCAATCTGCAGCAGGCAGGTGGTGCCAAGCAACACGCCGGTCCAGCCCGACATCAGCATCGGCACGCGGTAGGCCGGCGGCACCGGAATGAACAGGTTGGCCAGCCAAAATCCCCCGATCACCAGCATGGTGTAGGCCCAGAACACGCTCATCACGTATTCGATCATCACCGGCCACATGCGCCGCGATTTCCAGATAAAGATATATTCGATGCGCCAATGCTTCATCAACACCTGGATGCCGCCCATGGCCCAGCGCACCCGCTGCATCCACAGACCGCGCAGGGTCTCGGGGGTGAGGATCCAGCACAGCGCATTGGGCTCGAAGCGCACATCCCAATGGCGCAACTGCAGCTTCCAGCTTACGTCGATATCTTCGGTGAGGATGTCCGGGCTCCAGTAGCCGACGTCGTGCAGGGCGCATTTGCGAAAACAGGCCACCACGCCGGACACCGTGAACACCCGGCCATAGGTGCGCTGCGCACGCTTGATCAGGCCGACGATGGATGAGTATTCACCCAACTGCAGCCGGCCCAGCAGGGTGGAGCGATTGCGCACGCGCGGATTGCCGGTCACAGCAGCGACGCGCGGACTGTCGAGCAGTTGCGCCATCATCCAGGTGACCGCATCGGGATCAAGCAGGGCATCGGCGTCGATGCAGGCGAGGTATTCGGCCGAGGTCATCAGCGCCGCAGTGGTCAATGCCACGGCCTTGCCCTGATTGCGCGCGAGATGGATCACCCGTACCTTTGGATGACGCGCGGCCAGCTCTTCGAGTACGTGCCGGGTCGCGTCGGCGCTGCCATCGTTGACCAGCAGGATTTCAAAGTGTGGATACCGGCATGCCAGCAACCACTCGACCGTTTCGTTGATGTTCCGCCCTTCGTTGTGACACGGCACCACGATCGCGACCAGGGGAAGCGGTGTGACTTGTGGTGAGTCCGTATTCAGCGGTGGCCCCGTCAGCAGCGGTGGCCCCGTCAGCAGCGGTGGCCCCGTCAGCAGCGGTGGCCCGCTGGGCACACCCGGTTTGGGCCGCTCGAAGCGCCAGTAGTAAAAGGTGGCCCCGGTCATCCATAGATAGGCCATGAACAACGGGTAGTAGTAGGCATAGGCCTTCAGGAAAGCAAACAACGGCAGGACAGCGTCGGACATGGGGAACGTTACCGGGGAAAAATGCGCAAGGACATGGCGGGAGCGATGTCCGCGAGTGGCGGGGCGTCGCGCAGGAAGTCATCGCCGCTGTAGCCGAAATTGATTGCACCGCCCAGTTGCCACTCGCGCATCTGCCGGGCCATCAGCGTGCCGGTGGGGCGACCAGTGCCAACGTGATTGACGAGCACGTAGATAAGCTTTGACCAAACCGCTTGCTGCCCGCTGGATAAAACGCTGCTCACACGCGTGGCCAACATGGCTGGATCAACGGCGGCGCCTTGAACCGGGTAACTGGCGATGACCACGTAGTCAGACCGGCCGGCCAGGGCCGCCACCTGCGGCGCCAGCGCAGCCTGCATGCGCTGTGTCCCTGGCGAGTCGATCAGCAACCCCCGCGCAATCTTCAAGGGTGCACGCCAACGCTGCGCGGCGTCAGCCTGCGCTTGGGTCGCTGCCAAAAAGCGCGCAGTATCAGCTTCATCCGGCGGCTCCGGCGTGCGCCCTTGCATGAACAACAAGCCATCAATATTCGCGTGCCGTGCCAGGTCCTCATACACGTCAATGACCTGCTCTTGCGTCAGACGAAAGCCCGCCAGTGGCAGCACCACGAAGACCTTGACGCCGGCACGTGATGCCAGTTGCCAGGCGGCGCGGTTGAGCAGATCGGCGCGCAGCGGCAGGTGGCGGCTGGGGAAATAGGACCCAGCCTGCGCGCCAGCCCCGTCTGAGATCGCTTGCAGCACGACGTGGGTAGGTTTGAGCACGGCGATTCGTTCGAGCAGCATCGACAAGTTGCGTTCCTGCCGTACTGCATCCGGGTGGTGTACCGCATCAAGGTTGACTTGCACCACGCGCACCGGCACGGCATACAACGGGCCGCGTTGCTCGGTGGTGAACTCGCCAAGTGACGGGTTGTGTTGGATCAGGGTGCGGCGCACCGCCGCCAACGGCACCGCCGGCGTATTCGTGCCGTCGTTAAGCGTGAGCGCAACCGGCATGCCCAGTTCAGCCGCGATGCGCACCAGTTCATCGTTGTAACTGCCGTAGGGCCACACGATGGCGCGCGGACGGTGCCCCGTCTCGCGCTCGATCAGCGCTGCGCTGCGCGCCAGATCGGCACGCACCCGCGCACGCCAGTCAGCGTCGTCCTCATAGCGGCCGGTCGCGGCATCGTAAATGCGGGTGGTTGCAGCGGGTTGCAGGTTGCCCTGCGGATTGGCCGCCACACCGCGATGCAGATCGTAGGTGTGGGAGGCAATTTCGACCAGACCGGATGCGGCCACCTCGCGCAACTGACTCCAGCTGGGAAAGCGTGCATTGGTGAACGTGCCTTTCTCGCCGTATTGCACCGAGCCATCGTCCGGCTGGTCGATCCAGCGGCCAACCACGCCGAGCACGGCGGGAAAGCCGAACTCCCGCAGCAGCGGGTAGACATCGGTATAAAAAGAAAGATAGGCGTCATCAAACGAGAGCAGCACGGCTTTGGCCGGCAGCGGCTTGCCGCCACTGCGCGCGGCGATGATGTCGCCCAGGCGCACCGGTACAAAGCTGTTCGCGCGCAGCCACGCGAATTGCGCCACCAGCGCGGCGCTGTCCACCGCGAACGGGTCGGCAAAATCGCGCACCTCGCGCCGCACTTCGTGATAGCACAGCACGGTGAATGCGCCGGGCATGGCGGCAGCCGGGGTGATGGCAAATGGCGTGCGCACATCAGGCGCTGCCAGCGCTGGCGTCCCGGCCGCGCACAGTACACACCAGGAAAGCAGCCGCGCGATAAACCATCTGGACATGCGCATGGTCAAAATCTCCAGTTGAGCGAAATGGTGCCGTAGTTGCGCAGGGTCTGCACACCGTCATAGGGGTGGCGGCTGCGGCCAATGCCATAGCGGATCGTCAGCCGGTCATCTGCCTGCCACTCCTGCTCATAACGCAGATTGGTCACGGTGCCAGTGGCGAAGCCCTGCTGCGCGTAGCGGCCTGCCGCCACCACCACGCGATGCCGGAATGCGCGCGTGTAGCGCCGCCATTGCAGCCATTCATTGGCCAGCTCCAGCGTGGGCGAGAAATCCCGCGCCGGATTGAAGTAAGGCGCACCGGCCAGCGAATTGCGCGATGCATACAGTGCGCCAGTCACTTCGAGTTTGTAGACCGGCCCGGCGATGACGCGTTCGGTCCAGCGCGCCTGCGTGGTGTCGCGGCGATTGCCGTCACCAAACCGCATCTGCGCATGGGACAGGGCTGCGCTGCGCGATTCGTGCGCTTGCCACACCGCTTCGATGAAGACGCGCCGCGCACTGATGCCAGCCAGCCGCGCTTGCAGGGGCGTTTCATTGGCTGCAGTGCTGGCCGCGCCGCGCAACGTCCAGTGATCATCAGGGGTCACGGCAACGGATAAGGCGGCACCGGCATCACCGCCATTGACGCCCTGCGCGAGTTCACCGCTGGCGATGATCAGCGGCGACCGGTATTCCAGGCCAACACCGGCGCGCTCGCGTCGAGCCGTGCCATTGCTCAAGCGTGCTTGCGCGTTATACAGATGACCGAACGCGCGGTATTGGGAGCCAATCGGGCTCGAATAGAGCCGCGTATCGACCGCGTAGTCCTGCGTGCCGGATGGGCCGCCACTGGAGCGGCCATAGGTGCCGTCGACGACGAGTTCGCGCAGATCATGAACGCTTAGCAAGCGCGCGGCACGTTTGACCCGCCCATCCTCTGCCGCGACCGACTGGGCCTGTGCGAGGGCGGTTGCGGCATCGCGGTAATCGCGCATTTCGAGCAAGGCACCGGCGCGCTCGCCGAGGGCACCGCCGTGGTCTGGATCGACGGCGAGGATCCAGCGCAATTCTTCTTCCGACTGGCGCGGCCATTCGCGTGCGCGCATTGAACTGGCGTAGTCAGTGCGAATGTCCATGTTGTAGGGGGCGCGCGCCGACAAGGCGCGCAAACGCTGCCAGGCCTCACCAGGCTGATTGGCGAACAGCGGCGCCATCGAACGCGCAGCGAGCACCCGCGCGTACGCCGGGTTCTCGTGCAGGGTCGCGGCACTCCATGCGTCGATGGTGGGCGGTGTCGCTGCGAGTGTGCTTTCGGCCTGCAGCAGCGCCGCGTCATGCTGTTCGCTCTCGGCCAGCGCGAAGAACAGTCCGAGGCGCGTTTCGAGGTTGCCGGGGTCGTCACGCAAGGCTTCACGGTACAAGTCGCGTGCGCGCTCCGGCTGTTCAAGATAAAGATAGGCTGACGCAGCAGCCGACTTGGCATAGGCGCGCACCGGCGCGGGCCGCGCGGCGACCGCTTCATACAGCACCACCGCATCGCGCATGCGATAGCGCTCGCGCAGCGCCGTGATGCGATCGAGCACCAGTTGACGCTCCACCCCGGTGAGTGCGGTGGCCGGATCGAGCGCGCGCGCGGCGGCCGCTTCACTGCCGGCCAGCGCTGCGTCGATGGCGGCGAAACGTTCCGGCCCGCGGTCGGTATCGGCGGCAATCGCGCCCCAGCGAATTTTTTGTGCCGTGTAATCGGCGGCAATGGCGTCGTGTTCACCGGCGGCCAGCAGGCCGGGGTGGCGGCCGGCCAGTTCAAGCGCCAGTTGCGGTGCGCCCAGGCGCGCGAGGCTGCGCATGGTTCCCAGCAGCGCGGTCCGCTGGGCCGGCTCGCGCAGCAGGATGGTTCGATACGCCACCAGCGCGCCCAAGTAGTCACGTTTCGCGGTCGCGGCATCAGCTGCCGCTTCCAGTGCCTCGATGCTTGGTGGCACGTCACTGCCCGGTGTGCCGGCGCTCACGGCAACGGCAGACTGCGCGGTCATGCCTGCCATGCCTGCCGCTGCGGCGGCGGTTTGTGCCATACCAGCCAACGTCGCAAGACCGGCCATCAGCAGATACGTCAGGAACGTCTTCAACGGACGCTTCATCGGCCGTCGTTTTTGCCGGTTGACATCCAACCGGGACGCGTTGCCGGCCCGCTGCGAATGCAATGCCAACCCTCAGCCGGGCTTGCGCGCCGCAGCGAAAAGCGGATTCACCGCTGGCAGCAACGCTTCGATCTCCTGTGCCCGGCCGGCCTCGGCCGGATGCGAACTGAGGAATTGCGGCGGCCGGCCGCCCTGGTTGGCGGCCATCATCTTGCGCCACAGACTCACACCAGCATGCGGGTCGTAGCCCGCGCGCGCCGTGAGTTCCAGACCGATGCGGTCGGCCTCGGTTTCGTCAGCGCGGCTGAATCTGGTCGCAATCAGGGCTTGGTAACCTGCGTTGGCGACCCCGGCACCACCCTCGCCAAACCCGAACAATGCGGAACTGATGCTGATCGCGGTGCGCGCCGCTAGTGCCTGCGATACCTGTTCGCGGGAGTGCTCGCGCAGGGCATGCGCGATTTCGTGGCCGAGCACGATTGCGATCTCGTCATTGGTCAGATGCAGTTGATTGATCAGCCCGGTGTAGACCATCATCTTGCCGCCGGGCATGCAGAACGCGTTGAGCTCGTTGCTGGTGATCAGGTTGATTTGCCATTTCCAGCCCGGTGCATCACCGCGGAAAACCTGGGTTTGTGCCTCGAGGCGGCCGGCAATCGTGCGCACCCGCCCCAGCATGACATGATCTTGATTGAGCGTGCCCTTGCGTGAGGCGTCATCCAGGAGCTTGGCATAGCTCTCGACGGCCATTTGATCAAGTTGCGCTGACGACACCAGCATCAGTTGCGAGCGGTTCGCGCCGACCACGCCGGCGTTGGTGGTCGATTGGCAGCCACTCATGGCCGTCAGCCACAGCCCCGCAACGATTGCAGCAAGACCTTTACGAATAGGGATATGCATGTTCTCGCCTCGGGTGCAGGTCTGTGATTGATCGAAGCGGCATTGTGGGGTTGTCCTGCAGGCGGGTCTGTACGCCAGCCAACACAACGAAAACCTCGCAAGGCGGTGCGGGTGTGCACAGGTTTGTGTTGGCTGGCGCACGGACAGTGCGCAGCGGCAGGTCTACAAGTGAACCCTCGACACACCGCTCTGATTGAGCGTCTCACCCAAGGAGATCAACCTTCATGAAAAACCTGCTCATTGCCGGCATCGCACTGATCGTGATCGGTGCCGCCGTACTCGGCTACGATCATTACAGCTACACCACGCGCGAAACCGTGCTGCAGGTTGGGCCGATCACCGCTACCGCTGACCGCACCCACACGGTGTCAATTCCACCCATCATTGGCTGGCTGTTGCTCGGTGGCGGCACCGGGCTGCTGGCATTCGCCGTTCTCTCGAAGAAGAACTGAAACACGCGCCACGCCAGGAGCCGCTTATGGAGCGGCTCTTGACGGCATTGGTGCCAAGAACCGCTCCTGGAGCGGTTCTTCAGAAGTGCCGGTTGAGAGTCCGGTTGTTGCCAGTAGCGGCGCGGCCAGATGCTGCGGCCAGATGCTGCGGGTAGTCTCCCGGCGCCCGGGCAAGCCACGCCAGATCCACGTAACACGGCTTCCCGTATGCGTGAATCTGTCAACGGCTTACTTGAGGCGCATGTCATCCTTAACCGACTTCACGCCATTGACGCCGCCTGCGATCTGGACTGCTTTGGTGACATTGGCCTGCGTGCTGACAAAGCCGCTCAACTGCACCCGGCCCTTGAAGGTTTCGACGTTGATTTCGTTCGATTTGAGCGTTGGCTCGTTGAAAATCGCGGCCTTGACCTTGGTGGTGATGACGGTGTCCTCAACGTATTCGCCAGTACCCTCACTGGTTGCAGTGGAAGCGCAGCCAGCTGCCACCGCGATGGTTGCGCCGATGAACAGGGCTGAAATGCGTTTGAATGTTTTCATTGAAAATGACTCCAGGTTGGTACAACTTTGCACAGCACACTTCGGCTCGCCGGGGTGGGTGTTGACCCAAACCGGCAAGTAAATATTTTCTAGCGGGCCTGCGAAACCATTTTGTTGCCCTGCATTTCCACATCAACACGGCGAACGGAGGTTGTCAGCGTTTGATCCAACGGGATCCGACGCGCTCGCTGCGGAGGTTCACGTCAATGCGTGCAGAATAGGCAGCGCCCACGGCGTGGTCTGTGCGCCTGCGCACACAGCTTTCGGATACCGGTTGAGCGGCGGGTGTCCCCGCCTGGCGTCACTCTACGCGCAGCGTGCAGCGGTCGCCAATGCCATCGCGCCACACCGCGACCGCAGAGAGCGGCAGCCCGCTCACCTGCACCTGGCGCGCAATGAACGCGCACAGATTCTCCAGCGTCGGGCGGCCGAGACCTTCGATGGTGTCAAGCATGCGGTGATCGAGCAGTGCGCGGATTTTCTCAGCTTCAATGCGCAGCAGCCCAAGGTCGAGCACCATGCCGGTGGCGGCATCGGGCATGCCGCGCACGCACAACTCGGCGTGATAGGTGTGGCCATGCACGCGGCGGCTGCCTTCGGCTTCGACTGCACGATTGAGCGTGTGGGCGGCATCGAAGAAAAAGCGCTGGGTGAGTTCGTAGTGCTGCTGCATGCTGGGCAATTCGCGTTGGTCAATGGGTCAAGGGAGGGTTGCAGCGGCACTGCGCAGACCGATTGCACCGGGCCGCCGGGATGTGCGCGCCTGCATCAGCGGATGCCGGTGATCTTGTGGGTTTGCAAACTCAGGTGCCACGCCGGACTGGCGAGGCAGGCGTCGATGCACAGTTGCGTATTGTCGCGCCGCAAGACATTGTCCATCGGCTGCAAAAAGCGATGCGCAAATTCGCCGCGCGCGAGTTCGTCCAAATTCAACCCGGGCTGCGGCCACACCACCTTGAGTTCGTGACCGGCGCGCTGCACCCACTGTGCGCCCGCCTTGGGGCTGACGCAAATCCAGTCGAGGCCGGGCGGCGCGGCAATCGTGCCGTTGGTCTCGACCGCAATCGTGAAGTGCTGCGCATGCAGTGCGTCAATCAGGGCGGCATCGACTTGCAGCAAAGGCTCACCGCCGGTAAGCACGGTAAAGCGGTGCGCGCTTTCACCAGCGGGCCACAGCGCGGCGATTTGCGCAGCGAGATCAGTCGCCGTTGCGTACTTGCCGCCCTGCGTGCCGTCGGTGCCGGTGAAATCGGTATCGCAAAATTGGCATGTCGCCTGCGCGCGGTCTTGCTCGCGGCCCGACCACAGGTTGCAGCCGGCGAAGCGGCAAAACACTGCCGGGCGGCCGGCGTTGGCACCCTCGCCTTGCAGGGTATAAAAAATTTCCTTGATTTGGTAAGCCATGCGGCGGAGCGGCTGCGCGGGCGCAGCGATGTATCGCGAAAGGGGGCGAAGTCTAGCGCGTTCTGTGCGCTGCGGGTGCGGTACTGCGGTACGATGGCCGCGCACGCCGCACTGCTGCTTAGACTGCTGTGCGCCCTGCTCCGCTCCGAACTCTGCTCTGGCATTCAACCCTGTTTTTCGATTGGACATGCTCATGCTCAAACTCTTCACCGCCGCCGGCACTTGCGCCCTCGCGTCCCACATCACACTGGAAGAATCCGGCGCACCGTATGAGATCGCGCGTCTCGATTTCGCGCGCGAAGACCAGCGCAAACCGGACTATCTCGCCGTCAATCCGAAAGGCCGTGTACCGGCGCTCGCGACCACGCAGGGCGTGCTGACCGAGACGCCGACCATCCTGGTTTACCTCGCACAGTTGTTCCCCGCCGCCAAGCTCGCGCCGATTGACGACGCGTGGGCGCTGGCGCGCGTGCAGTCGATCAACAGTTACCTATGCTCCACCGTGCATGTGGCCCACGCGCACCGCTCACGCGGCAAGCGCTGGGCTGATGACGATGCGGTGGTCGAGGCGTTGAAGAAAAAGGTAGGCGCCAACATGATCGACTGCTTCACGCTGATTGAGGCCGAGATGCTGCAAGGCCCGTGGGTGATGGGCGACACCTTCTCGGTGTGCGATGCCTACCTCTTCACGGTGGCGCGCTGGCTCGACGGCGATGGTGTGGACATCGCGCGCTTTCCCAAGGTGGCGGCGCACTTCAAGCTGATGCAGGCGCGGCCGGCGGTGCAGCGGGTGTTGGCGGCTTATGTAGCGAAGTGACTGGAGACGCCCGGTTCACGCGCTGCCATTGGCACTGATGCGGATCACGATGCCGTCCTTGAAGCCGAGCGGCAACGTATAAGCTTACAGCGTTGACGCGTGCGCATTCGCACACCTACGCATGGGAGAAAGTCATGTTTCGTACCATCCGCTCTGCTGTTTGTTTGATCGCCGCGCTGTTCACCAACGTGGTGTTCGCGCAGACCGATCCCTTCCCGCCCGCTGTCACCGCACGCCTCGCGCAGGCGAGCATGCGCGAGTATCTCGACCTGCTGGCGATTCCCAACGACGCCATCGTGCCGGCTGATATTCAGAAGAACACGGAGTGGCTCGAACGTGCGTTCCAGAAGCGCGGCTTCATCACGCGCCAGCTTGCCCATGATGGGCCTGGTGGCAGCACTGGTGGCGCTGGCAGCAAGCCGATGCTGTTCGCCGAGTGGCCAAAGAAAGTTGCCGGTGCGAAGACGGTGCTTTTTTACATGCACCTCGATGGTCAGCCCGTGGTGCCGGCCGAGTGGTCGCAGCCCAACCCGTGGCAGCCGGTGGTCAAGCAACGCGATGCGGCGGGCAAATGGAACATCGTCGCCACTGAAAAATTATTCGCCACGCCGCTCGACCCCGAATTGCGCGTATTCGCGCGTGCGGCGTCGGATGACAAAGGGCCAATCATGATGTTCCTTGCTGCGTTTGATGGCATGAAGGCGGCCGGACTCGACCCCGCGATCAACGTCAAAGTGTTGCTCGACAGTGAAGAAGAAAAAGGCTCGCCGTCGATACCCGCTGTGGTCAAGGCCAACCGCGCGTTGCTCAAAGCCGACGCCATCGTGATTCACGATGGCCCGCGCCATGCCAGCGAGCGCCCCACTCTCATCTTCGGCAATCGCGGCGCGGCACCCGTTACGCTCACTGTGTTCGGCCCGCGTGCGCCGCTGCACAGCGGCCATTACGGCAACTACGCGCCCAACCCGGCGATGCGTCTGGCGGCGCTGTTGGCATCGATGAAAGATGATGATGGCCGCGTCACCGTGGCCGGCTATTACGAGCGCATCAAGCTTACTGACGCCGAGAAGAAAATCCTCGCTGACACCGGCGATGATGAAGCGGCGATCCGCAAGCGCATCGGCATTGCGCGCGCCGAGCGTGTCGGCGCCACCTTGCAGGAGGCGATCCAGTATCCCTCGCTCAACGTACGCGGCATGGCTGCGGCATCGGTCGGCGACAAGGCATCGAACATCGTGCCTGACAAGGCGGTAGCCGAGTTTGATTTGCGCACCACGCCCGAAGCGCCGCCCGAGTATCTATTTGGCCTGATCGAAGCGCATGTCAAGAAGCAGGGCTACACCCTGCTCAAGGGCGCACCCACTGACGCCGAGCGCGCAACCCACGACAAGATGGCGATGCTGACGATGGGTTCCGGCGGCAGCGCGATGCGCACGCCGCTCGATGCACCGCTCGGTCAATGGGCCTACAACGTGCTCAAGCGCGATGCGGCGGCAGGGGTGGAGCCGGTGCGCATCCGCATGATGGGCGGCAGCGTGCCGACCGACCGTCTGGTGGAGGTGCTCGAAGCGCCGTTCGTGATCCTGCCGCTGGTCAATGGCGACAACAACCAGCACACCTATGACGAGAACATGCGCATCGGCCACTATGTGGACGGCATTCGCACGATTCTCGGTTTGCTGCGTGCGCCGCTGGCGCCGTAGCCGGCCCGGCAGAGGCTCAAAACCGGCTCATGCGCGTTTCCGGAGAAGCGCTGCCATCAAGGCTTTTCAGGCATCGTGCGGCGAAGAAGCGCTCCCACCAAGGGTTTGGGTTGATCGACAAAGAGCATTTTCCGGTGCGCGGCACCCGCCCTTACAGTCTTACTCGACGTTCGGCTTCAGTTCATTGAGAATCGGCCGGAACTGCGCAAGCTGCCCCTTGAGCATCGCATCGAGTTCTGCCGAGGTCGAGCCGAGCGACTCGGCTGCGAGATCGGCAAATCGCTTCACCAGGTCAGGATGGCGCGCTGCGGCCGCCACTTCTTTTTGCAAACGCTCAATCACGTCACGCGGGGTTTTGGCCGGCGCGAACAGGCCGTTCCAGCCGTTCGCTTCGATGTTGGGGAAGCCGAGTTCGCGCACCGTCGGCACATCGGGCAGTGCCGCAATGCGCTTGGTGCCATTGGTCGCCAGTGCTTTCAACTTGCCCGAACGGATCTCGGCGAGAGAAGAGGATATCTGGTCGCCACCGACCTGCACCCGCCCGGCGAGCAATTCAAGTTTGAGCGGCGCGGCGCCCTTGAACGGGATGTGCGTCATCTCGAACTTGGCGTCGCGCTTGAGCGCTTCGCCGACCACGTTCATGAACGAGCCGGGGCCGGTCGAGCCGTAGTTGTATTGCAGTGACTTGCTGCTGCTGAGCATGTTGGTCAGCTCACGCAGATCGCGCACCGGCACTGACGGATGCGCGGTGATCACCAGCGGCACGTTGACGACGTTGGAGATCGCGGCGAAGTCGGTGTCGATGTTGTAGGGCGACCGGTTGGCCAGACCCAGCGCGATCGAGGCAAGCGGGAAGGTGATGTTGTGCATCAGGATGGTGTAGCCGTCGGCCGGGGCCTTGGCCACGGCGTCGGCACCGAGTGAGCCGCCCGCGCCGCCGCGGTTTTCCACCGTCACCGGCTGGCCCATCGTCTCGCTCATTTTCTGCGCGACCAGGCGTGCCGCGATGTCGGTGGTGCCGCCAGCGGGGAACGGCACGATGATCTTGATCGTCTTGCTGGGAAAGGTTTGCGCGAATGCCGCCGGCGCAGCGGCGAGGAGCGTGATCGTACCCAATGCAACACCCGCCATTGCCCCCACCACACGGACGGCAACGCCTCGATGCGCTGATGCTTTGTGCATGTTGTCTCCTGGAAGAATCTGCCGCCGTACGCGGTCACGTTGTAAATGAGTTCATCATACTCGTCCGGCCCCACCCGTCCACCACAAACCGGTACCTCGGGGAGTGTCTGCACCTGCCGATGTTGGCGCCTGCCATGTTGGCACCTGCCATTGTCCCGCCCCGGAATGGTGTGTAACATCAGGCAGCACCGCGTGGCACACGTTAACCATCGGAGACCCAGCATGAACGCTTTTGCCCGTTACCTGCCAATCGCCTGCGCGCTGCTGGTCTCGTCTGCTGCGCTTGGCCAAACCAGGGCCACGCCCACCCCCTGGCCGGGCAAGCCGATTCGTATCGTGGTCGCGTTCCCCCCCGGTGGCCTGACTGACGCCTATGCGCGCTTGTATGCCGAGCAACTGACGGCCAAATTCGGCCAGACCGTCGTGGTTGAAAACAAGCCCGGGGCTGGCGCCATCATCGGCATTGACGCCGTGGCCAAGGCGCCCGCCGACGGGTATACGCTGCTGATGACGACGTCCGGCACGGTCTGGCAGAATCGCGTCCTCTATACCAAACTGCCCTACAACCTGGACAAGGACCTCACCCCGATTGCCCTCTTTCCGTCGGGCCCGCTGGTCGTGGCGGTTTCGGAAAAGGTGCCGGTGCGCAACATGCGCGAATTCATCGAGTTTGCCAAGAATAATACGGCATCAATGGGCACCTATGCACCGGGTTCTACCCCGCACATGGTGGCTGACCAGACCAACCGCAGCGACGGCACCAAGATTCTCTCCGTGCACTACCGTGGCGAGGCGCCCATGTGGGTGGATGTTGCCTCGGCACAGTTGCAGATTGCCATCGGCAGCTACCAGGCATTCAACACGGTGCAGGCCCGCGGAGTGCGCCCGATCGGCGTGACCGGTACTTATCGCTCGCCCAAGTTGCCGGATGTCCCCACTCTGGCCGAGCAGGGCATTGCCGGTCAGCTGGTGGGGCTTGAGGGCGGCCTGCCGCTGATGGCCCCGGCGGGGACGCCTGAAGCAGTACTGCAGGCACTCTCGCGCGTCGCCGTGGAAGGAGCCGAGTCAGAGCGCTCGGCCAAGCTGCGCGAGTCTTTCGCAATCCCCAACAAGCCCAAGAATCTGACCGAGACCAGACGCGACTGGGCGCGCGACGTGCCGGTCTGGATCAAGCTGGCGGTGGATCTGGACATCAAGCTCGATTAAATTTGCCGCCCATGGCCCATCCGCGGCCGCCAACATCCCCATCTCCGAGAAGGAACCACTCAATGGCGACCCACGCAACCGGTGACGGCGGCATCCCGCCGCGCGACGCCGCCCAGCACGGCCTCAAACGCGTCATGACGCTCGGCGGCGCCTACGGCACGCGCAACTACACGGTCAAGGATCTGCGTGATCTCAAGGGCAAACGCGTGCTCACCGAGACGCTGCCCTTTACGCCGGAGGAAGCCGCTGCCGCAGAGGAGGCCGGCATTGATACGATGAAAGTGCGTTTCGATCCAAGGCACCCGTCCGGGCTGACAGCGGAAATCCGCAGGGCCGCCCCCCATACCTTCATGTCGTTCTCGGTGCCGCTGGTGGCCGCCGCGACCGAAGCCGAAGCAGTGCGCATCGGCTATCAGGCGATGGAACTGGGGGCGGACGGCATCATGTGCCAGTGGTCGCCGCGCTTCATTGCCGCCGCCACCGAAGCGGGCATCCCGGTCGAGGGCCACGCCGGGCTGGTACCGCGCAAGAGCACCTGGACCGGTGGCTTGCGTGCCGTTGGCAAGACCATCGGGGAAGCACTCTGGGTGTACGAAGAGATCAAGAAGCTGGAGGCCGCCGGCGCCTGGGCAGTCGAGGTCGAAGTCATCCCCGCTGAATTGCTGGCCGAGATCAGCAAGCGCACCACCCTTCTGACCTCGTCGATCGGTGCCGGTGGCGGCGGCGACATCCAGTTCCTGTTTGCCGAAGACATCCTGGGCAACAACGAGCCGCCTTATCCGCGCCACTCGAAGCAATACCGCAACCTGTTCAAGATGAAGCAGGCGATGCAGATGGAGCGCGTCGCCGGGTTCAAGGATTTCATCGCGGACGTGCGCTCGGGCGGTTTCCCTGCGCCGCAGCATGTGGTGAAGTCGCCGCCGGGTGTGATCGAACTGTTTGTGAACAAGGTCGATGGGACGGGCTGAACGCTGACCGCATGACGCTCCTTCCCCTTGTGGTGATCATCGGCGGCGGCTTTGGCGGCATGCGCGCAGTGCGTGACCGCCCAGCTTGGTTACACAGCCATGTCTACGCTGGAAAGGGCATCAATGCGCCACATTCTCTTGTCCCTTGAGCCGGTGTGCGCGCTGCGTTCATCACCCATGACACCATGTTGAAGTAGCCGATGAGGGTAGCCAATTCCACCACGCCCTGCTCGCCAAATGCGGACAGTACCTCTGCATAGCTGGCGGCGCTGACACCGTGGTGTTGTAGCAATTCGCTCGTAAAGTCATAGGCGGCAGCTTCATCGGTGTTCATCTTCTGCGGCCGGCGTCCATGCGCAATGTCGCCCATCACCTGACTATCCACGCCGGCTTTGAGCGCGAGGGGCGCATGCATGATCCACTCGAATTGATTGGTGACGTGGCGCGCCACGATGCAGGTGGCGAGCTCGCGGATGCGCGCATCGAGCACACTCTCAAAGCGCAGATATTCACCCAGCTTGCCTACCCGCTCCATCAGCGCCGGGCTGCGCAGCAGAGGAACGAAAGGGCCGAACACCGCCTTGCGCGGCCCGGCGATCAATGCCTCTGCGGCTGCGCGTTGCGCACTGGTCATATCCTGCATCGCCGTCAGTGGCAGGCGGTCATGCGCCGGTGTGGAAAATCCCTGGGATGTTGCCGCAACGGTTTGATCTGTCATGCCTGAACTCCTGGTGCGATGAAAGTGGATTCTGCGGCGCGCTGCAACCAGATGCCGGCGGCAACCAATACTGCACCGGCGAACCACAGCACCGCGCGCAGACTCATCTGCTCGTCAAACAACGTGCTGTGCACAAGCAAAGCCGAAAACAGCGGCCCGGCGATTTGGCCAATGGCGAACGCCGAAGTCATCAGCCCCATCAGCCGCGCCGGATTGGCGCCGCCGCGCACCCGCGCCTCCTGAAATCCGGCCATGGTGATGACCATGAAGGTGCCGCCGACACAGACCGCTGACACCAGAAGCGCGGGCAACGACGGCGCAAAAGCCGGCAGCGCGGTGCCAACCGCCATGACGAAATAGCAGCGCGACATCACCGTGAGGCGCGGCATCTGGTGCAGGAACGCACCGGTGAAGATGGTGGAGATCGCTGCCGTCACACCGAAAATCGGCCAGGCCCAGCCGAACAACGCCGGGTCGTCGATCACCATCCGCCCGAGCGCAGGGATAAAGGTGGCCGGCAGGATGTATCCGAAGCCGAAGCAGCCATAGCAAACGATCAAGCCGCGTTGATTCGCCGTGGGGGCAACAACCGGGGTAACAGCGGGGGCAACAGCGTGGACCAACGCTGCCACCACCGTGTTCGCCGCTTCTGCGTCAGCGCGCCAGATCAGCACAAACACCACCAAGGTCAGCAGCCCAGCGATGACGCCCAGGTACTGCCACAGCACGGACGCCGCTACGCTGGTGCCGGCGAATGCAAGGCACAGCGCACCGGCAATCGCGATTCCCGCACCAACGCCCGCGTAGACGATCCCGGCGAGTACCGGTCTGCCGGCCTGCGCCAACCGGGCGAGACACCACGCGCTTGTGCCGACCAGCACCCACGCGCTGAGAACGCCGGCGGCAAAGCGCAGCAGCAGCCAGGGCAGCAGATGCGCAGTCAATCCCATCGCCGCCGTGAATAGCGCAATCGGCACCAGGCTGCAGCGCATCAGATTGTGCGGTGTCGAGCGAACAGTTGCCGCGCACATGGCACCGGCAAAGTAGCCGGCATAGTTGGCGGCCGCCAGCCAGCCGCCGGAAGAGGTATCGATCACGCCGTCGCGCTGCATCAGCGGCAGCATCGGCGTGAACGCAAAGCGGCCAATGCCCATCGCCACCACCAAGGCGAGAAAGCCGGCCAGCCCAATCAGGTCTTGGCGCAGGACAGAAAGTGGTTGCGTCGTCATTTCAAACGTAATTAGAGCGCTTTATACTATTCTCATCAAATGAATTATTGAGAACAACACTTCCTCCTATGAGAACCATTGACCTCGACTCCCTCGATATTTTTTGTGCTGTGGTCAAGGAGGGCGGCATCGTCAAAGCGTCCGATGTGCTGCACCGCGTGCAATCGAACGTGACGACCCGGATCAAGCAACTCGAGTCCCGTCTCGGCGTCGCGCTGTTCCGGCGCCATGGACGCACCATTGCACTGACGCAGGAAGGTCAGGTACTGCTGCAATACGCCCACCGCCTGCTGCGCCTGGCCGATGAAACCGACGCCACCCTGCGCGCTGGCCGGCCGTGCGGCACGTTTCGTCTCGGATCGCTCGAAAGCACCGCCGGCACGCGCCTGCCCGCGCTGCTCTCGCGCTATCACCGCAGCTATCCGGACGTGACAATTGAGCTTGCCACCGGCACGTCCACCGCGCTGGTCAAACGCGTCCATGAATTTGAAATTGAAGCCGCGTTCGTGTCCGAGCCATTTTCGGCACCAGGCCTGCATGCCCGCCCAGTATTTGACGAAGAGCTGGTGTTGATCTCCACGAAAGACCAGAGAGCGATCACCCATCCGGATGACATTGGCCTGTGCACCTTGATCGCCTTCGCCAACGGCTGCTCGTATCGCAAGCTGCTTGAAGAATGGATTGGCCGCGCCAAGGTGATGCCGGTGCGAGTGCTGGAGTTTGCGTCCTACCAAGCAATCATCGCGTGCGTGGCGGCGGGTACCGGCGTCGCGATCGTACCGCGCTCGGTGCTGGCGACCCTGCGCTCTGCGGTCGATGTGCGCCAGCACGAACTGCCGGAGCGCTACCGCAAAAACCGCACCCATCTGATCTGGCATGGCACCGCTTCGGCCGCGCTCAATGGCCTGATGGAGATGCTCGAGCAAAAGCCACCGAGTTCAGTTGCGGCTCCCACACGCAAACCGGCGCTCAGACTGCGCGCTGTTGCTGCAGGCACCCCGCCGGCCGTCTCACGAAGGCGCGGATTGCTGTAATCCAAGCTCCAGCAACTCCAGCGCCGCACGCGCAAACGCACGCATGTTCGCCACGCGATCATTGCTCGCGGTCTCCAGGGTGAGCACCTTCTCAAACGGCCCGCTGATCGCCACGCAGGTGTGACCCGCTGCATCACCATAGCTGTTGCCGGTCGGGCCGCTCGCCCCGGTCTCGGCCAGCCCCCAAGTCGCGTTGAAGCGTTGCCGGTTGGTGCGCGCAAGCAACAGGGCATACGGCTCGGACGAAGAGCGTAGGCCGCTCATCTGGTCATCCGTGATGCCCATCAACAATGTGCGCGCGGGCTTGGTGTAGACCACCGCGCCGCCAAGAAAATAGCGCGATGCACCGGGTACGGCGAGCAACGACGCGGCGAGCAGGCCGCCAGCGGACGACTCGGCCACTGCGATGGTTTGTTTGCGTGCCTTGAGCAGAGCGGCTGCGCGGGTGGCCAAAGGAAGCAGTGAGGGGAGCAGGGTGTCCATTAGCGTGGGCTTCTCTTTGAGGTGGCTTTGGTTTTGGGTTGATGCTCGCGTACCAGTTCGCATGCAAGCTTGATGGAGGTGGTCAATGTGCGCAGGTTGCCAATGTAATTGATGGCGGCCTCATCGGCGCGCTGTTTGACGTCATCGGCGTTGATCAAACCATGTGCGGCGAGCGAGGCAATATCGGCTTGGTCATGATCGGCATAGCGCGCAATCTTCGACACCGCGAGATCGAGCGGAGAAAACAGTCTGACATCGAGCACGGCGGAATTGATGCCCTTGATGCGCAATGGAACTGAATCTTCATGCGCGTCATCGTGGATCAGGCCGAACGACTCGTTGTACTGGCGGTCGAGGTAGAGCACTGAGGAGACGCCATCTGCATCACGATAGGCGATCTCCAGATTGTCAGAGAAATTGATCCGGTGCGAAAAATCGGCGTCGATATCGTTGGTGACACGCGCGCCGGTGTAGAACATCTGCGCCGCGCCGCCAGCCACGTACATCGTGATCGGCCGCTTGAGGCGCTTGGCACCCTCCGCCACATCGGCCTCGATGCGGCGAATGATTTCGGCAAAGGCCGCAGCGTATTCGCGGGCGGCCTTGTCTGTTTTGACTGGTTTGCTCACGACGCTCGCGTGCGTGCGCGTGCGGCCCGGAGTGCGTGGCCGGAGTGCGGTAAAGCGCGCGGCACAGCCGCGCGGCGCGTCTTCGCAAGCTGCGCCATGCGCTGCTCGATCATCGGGAAGATGCGCGATGGCTTCAGCGGAGAGCAGGCCAGCCATTGATTCATTTCGGCCGGCTCCGTGATGCCGGGATACAGCGCATCGGCCAGCGCGGTAAGGCCTTCTCTGTCCACCCCGCGCGCATTCGAGAGCAGAAGCGCGAGACCGGCGGCGAAGTAGCGCGGGCCAGCGTCGAGCCAGCGGCGCACATCGAGTGAGCCGGACGCGCACAAGTCGAGCCAAGCGGCTTCAGCATCGCGGTCCATGCGGACAGGCATCGTTCGCTCCGGCACTTGATCCAGACCGATACGCCAACCCACCGCACCCGCCAATGCTTCCAGCGTGCCAAGATCGCAGTCAGTACGCCGCTTGAGACGTGCCAGGGTTTCTGGGCGCAGCTTTGCCTTGTCCGCCCATTCACGATCCGTCAACCGGGCACGCCGTGCAGCGGGCGTGAGTTGATCGAGAAAAAAAGCAACGGAGGAGACCGGAGAGGTCGGGGAGTGATCCATGCTGAATTTTACATATATTGATCTTAAAGTCAATTTATGGGAAATTCTGGTGGTGTATCAGTTTGATTGTTACTGAGACTGAAATAGTTGCTGCTGCCGGGAAGATGCGGGATTTGGTGGGATTAACCGGGAGGATTACGGTCGCGTAATCCCGACGCAATAAAAAAACCCGCCGAAGCGGGTTATTTTTTTGAACTTGGTGGAGCCGTAGGCGCAGGCGGTGCTGGCTGTGAGATTGGCGCTTGGATTGACGTTGGCACTTGTGGCTGCATTTTAAAAGTTACGTAGTCTTTTGTAATCAAGAAAATCAATCCGCTCAAAAGTGCGCCGATTGCGATGG
>JANNCZ010000953.1:0-2748 GCA_031387185.1 Burkholderiales bacterium | reverse complement strand
TGGCGCGCTCCGGCGTCACCGTGGTGGGCGCAGCGATCCAGTCGTATTTTTTGGCGTTGAGGCCGGGGATCAAACCCGAAAATTGCGTGCCTTCGATATTGATCGGGCGATTGAGGCGCTTGGCGATCTCGTTGGCCATGTCCACATTGAAACCCTCAATCCCGCCGCCGAGCTTGGCCATGGCATGGGGAGCAAAGGTGGCGTCAACACCGGTCTGGATGGTTTGGGCTTGGCCGTTGCCAACGAAACCGGCAATCGCCAGGGCAATAAGGGAACGCAGGGGGGTAAGGCGCATGGCGATTCTCCGGACAGGAAAGTTCAAAAAGGGCAGATTGAAAAATGGAGGGGGATAGAAAGGGTGCACCAGAACACTGAAATCTGAACAACCATCATGCCATAGTTGCCCCGGATCATTCGGTCACCGGCTTGCCCGCACCAACGCGATCGACGATCAGCTTGTAATGCTCGGGGCGGCGGTGCTTGGCAAAATTGAACACGTGCTCTCGGAAGGTGTCACCGAGCGCCAGATCGCAGTTGAAGAAAATCACTTCGTCTTCCTCGGTGGTGCTTTGGGCCGCGATTTCACCCGATGGCGAGACGATGACGGAACCGGCGATCATGTGAAAGCCATCCTCGCGCCCGCATTTGGCCGCTGCGCCCACCCATAGTGCATTCTCGTGCGCGTGCGCCTGCAACAGCAGCAGGTGGTGAAACATGCGCAGGTGCGATGGCTCGGGCCAGTGGATGTTGTGTGACGGCGTGTTGTAGCCCAGCACCACCACCTCGGCACTCTGCAGGCTCATGACGCGAAAGGTTTCGGGCCAGCGCCGGTCGTTGCAAATGCACATGCCCATCTTGGTGCCCATGGTGTTCCACACCTTGAAGCCTTCGTTGCCGACCTGAAAATATTTTTTCTCCAGGTGCTGAAACGGCGCTTTGGGCTTGTGATCGTCATGGCCCGGCAGGTGCACCTTGCGGTAGCGCCCGGCGATGTTGCCGGCGCCATCAACGATGACGGCGGTGTTGAAACGCTCGCCCTGCGGTGTCAACTCGGCGTAGCCCAGATAAAAACCGATGCCGCATTTCTTTGCTTCATCAAACAGCGGTTGCACATCGGCGTTGGGCATGGCGCGCTCGAAAAAGCGGTCGATCTGTTCCTGATCGGTCATCCAGTAACGCGGAAAAAAAGTGGTGAGCGCGAGTTCGGGGAACACCACGAATTTCGCACTGCGTGCATGGGCTTCGCGCAGCATGTCGAGCAGGCGCTTGACGACTGCCGCACGCGTGTCGGCAAGGTGAATCGGGCCGAGTTGGGCCACGGCCATCGGGAAGGGACGTTTCATGCGGGGTTCCTGCGAGCGAGCTTGAGGGGAGGATGGCGGATTGTGCAGCCGGTGTGGCCGCTGTGGCCGCTGTGGCTTATGGCGCGGGCTGAATGAAGGATTGAAACACGCGCATCGCTTCAGACGGCTTGCGCGCCGTGGAGAGCGCTTCAGGCGTGCCGCGCGCGATGAATTGCCCGCTGCCGCGCTCGGCATGCAGCTTGCCGTCGGCGACGACGACGCGGCCACGACTGATCACCGTCACCGGCCAGCCTTCGAGTGTGCGGCCTTCGTAAGGCGTGTAGTCCACGTTGTCGTGTATGTCTTCGGCGCGAATCGTGGTGCGCTTTTCGGCATCCCAGATCGCAATGTCGGCATCTTGCCCCACCGCGATGGAGCCTTTGCGATCCGCAAAGCCATACATGCGCGCATGGTTGGTGGCGGTCAGCGCCACGAACTGCTGCATGGTGAGGCGGCCCTTGCCCACGCCCTCGGAGAACAGCAGCGGCAGGCGCAACTCCAGCCCCGGCACGCCATTGGCCATCTCTTTAAACGTGGTTTTGTCACCCTTGGGCAACTTGCCGGATTCGTCGAAGCGATACGGGGCATGATCGGATGAATAGACCTGGAAGGTACCATTGGCAAGGCCCTCCCACACCGCAGCTTGCGACACTGCATCGCGTGGCGGCGGGCTGCAACAAAACTTCGCGCCCTCCAGCCCGGGCTTGTCGCTATCGGCCGCAGTGAGAAACAAATACTGCGGGCAAGTCTCGCCAAACACGCGCGCCCCAAGTGTTTGCGCGGCGCGGATGGTGCGCACCGCCTCGATTCCCGACACATGCACGATCAAAATCGGCACGTCAATCAGGCGCGACAGCGAGATCACGCGGTTCGTCGCCTCGCTCTCGGCCAGCGGGTCGTGTGCCACAGCATGAAACTTCGGCGCCCCGTGGCCGTTGGCGAGCAGGCGCTGCGCCACCCATTTGATGATGTCGTTGTTCTCGGCATGCACCATCACCAGCGCGCCGCAGCGGCCGGCAGTGTCGAGCACGTCGAGCATGGCGTAGTCATCGATCTTGAGCTTGTCGTAAGTCATGTAGACCTTGAACGAGCTGTAGCCCTTGCGGATCAGGTCGGGCAGGTCGTGCTTTAGGGCCTGCTCGGTCGGGTCGGAGACGATCAGGTGAAAGCCGTAGTCGATCACCGCCTTTGGCCCGGCGCAGGCGTGATAGTCGGCTACCACCTTGGGCAATGACATGCCGCGATGCTGCGCGGCGAAGGGAATGATGGTGGTGGTGCCGCCGAACGCGGCTGATACGGTGGCTGAATAAAAGTCGTCAGCGGTCATCAGACCGCTGGCCGAGAGTTGCTCGACGTGGCAGTGGCTGTCGATGCCGCCCGGCAACACGAAGTGGCCGGCAGCGTC
>JANNCZ010000922.1:0-3852 GCA_031387185.1 Burkholderiales bacterium | reverse complement strand
GCTCAAACAGCCTCGCAGGCTTGCTCGCGCGCCGGCTCATTCAATTATCCGCTCCGCCTGCAATACCAGCAACTGCGGCACCGTGATGCCGAGCGCCTTCGCGGTCTTCATGTTGATTACCAGTTCCCACTTGAGCGGCTGCTCGACCGGCAGGTCGGCCGGCTTTCTGCCCTTGAAAATCTTGTCGACGAACACCGCTGCCTGACGGTAGTACTCCTTATCGTTCGGGCCGTAGCTCATCAGGCCGCCAGCATCGGCATTGGCCGGCAGAGCAAACATCGACGGCAGGCGGTGCTTTAACGCGAGTGCGCTGATCTGCGCACGCAGGCCAAAGGTGAAGCCGGTCGAGGCCACCAGCACTGCGCCGGCGCGCCCCTTGACGGCGGCCTCGAACGCGGCCGGCAGCGCCTCTGCTGTGCCCGCGTGAAAATCGAGCAACTGCACGCCCAACTGGCGCGCCGCGATCACGGCTGCGTCGAGATGCGGTTTGCCGCCGGGGGAATGGATAAATGCGATGCGCGACACCTTGGGCGTCATTTCGTGCAACAGTTGCAGCCGCTTGCCCATCGATTCCTCGTACTGAATGTTGACGCCGGTGATGTTGCCGCCGGGCTGGCGCAAGCTGGTCACGAAGCCCAGGGCCACCGGATCGCTGCTGGGGCACATCACGATCGGGATACTCTGCGTCGCTTTCTTGGCGGCGGCAATCGCGGCCGAGGCGGTGGCGACGATCACATCGACTTCCTGGCGCACCAGATCGGCGGCGAGGGCGTCGTAGGGCGCACCTTCCTTCTCCGGCGCGCGAATCACGTATTGCACGTTCTTGCCTTCGACATAGCCGAGCTCGTTCATGCGCTGCATGAACGCGTCCCACTGGAATTTGCGCGGTGCCATCAGGCCGCCGGGCAGGATGCCGACGCGCCATACCTTAGTGACGGACTGCGCCAGTGCAGGCCATGCGCGAGTCAGTGCGGTGGCACCGAACGCTGCACTGAGGGCTGCACCGAGGGCTGCACTGAAGCCGGTGAGGAGGGTGCGGCGTGTGTTCATGCGGGGCTCCCTGTTGAATTTCGTGAAGAATGGCTTGCACCAATGGTTTCGGGCCGATGAGCCGGATGCGTCATCAGCTGCATAGCGCGCGCGGTCATTCAATCACCCGGTCCGCGCGCAGCAGCAGTTCACCGCTGACCTTGACGCCGAGCGCATCGGCGGTCTTGCGGTTGAGCACCAGCGCATAACGCGTCGGCAGCTCGAACGGCAAATCACCGGGCTTGGCACCCTTGAAAATCTTGTCGACAAAAATGGCGGCGCGGCGGAAGTTGTCGGTGATATCGGCACCATAGCTCATCAGGCCGCCGGCTTCAGGATAATTTTGCGTCGGGTAGATCGACGGCAGGCGGTGTTTGAGCGCGAGCGCGGCGATCTGCGCCCGCTGTTGCAGCATGAAGCCGTCAATCGGGATCACGACTCCCCCGGCGCGCTCACGCACCATGGTGGCGAAGGCCTGCTCGATCTCCTGCGGCGTGCGCGCGCGCATTGCCAGTGCCTCGCGGTTCTTGGTGCGCAGGGCGGCGAGCAGTTGCACCAGATCGTCGGCCGAGCGCAGATTGGCCGGGTTGGTGAGCACCGCGATGCGCTTGATCTTGGGTGCCGCGACGATCAGCAGCTCGACCAGCTTTTGCACCGTCTCGCCGCCGCCGCTGGACATGCCGGTGATATTGCCGCCGGGCCGCGCCAGCGTGGCGGCCAGACCCTCCGCAACCGGGTCGGCGTTGACGGTCACCACAATCGGAATCAGTGACGTGGCGCGCTTGGCGGCCTGGGCGGCGACCGCACCAGTGACCAGGATCAGGTCCGGTTTTTGCGCCACAAGTTCCGCCGCGAACGTATCGAGGCGCTCGACCTGGCCATCGGCATAACGCGCGTCAAACACAAAATTGCGGCCCTCAACATAGCCGAAGCCCGCCAGCCCCTGCATCAGCGCCGTCATGCGGCCGGTATCGATCATCGACTGGCGTGAGCCGTAATCGAGGTAGGCGATGCGCCAGACCTTGGCGGCGGGTTGGGCCAGTGCGGGCCAGGCGTTTGCCACTGCGGTGGCACTGAGGCCTGCACTGAGGGCGGTGAGGAGTGTGCGTCGGGAGTTCATGCCGAGTTACCTCTTGAATTCAGTAAAGAATAGCTTGCACCAACGGTTTTCACGCTACTTCCCGCAGGGGCTTCCGGTTCGGAATGATGTCCCGTGAGCAATTCGGCAATCACTTTGGTGATCACTTTGCCGGCGTCGGCAAAATGATCGAGGTGGGCAAGGGCGGGGTTAGCGCTGCGACGCGCTAGACTTGCATTTTGGGCATCGCATTGAACCCAATCTGGAGCACTCGAATGAACCAGCCTGTCGTCGTCATGGACCCGGAAATTCAGAGCGGCGCGCCGGTGTTTGCCGGCACTCGTGTGCCGATCCGCAACCTGTTTGACTATCTGGAAGAGGGCGACTCCCTTGACGTGTTTCTCGATCAGTTTCCCTCGGTGAGCCGCGCCATGGCAGTGGCGGTGCTGGAACAGGCGCGCGAGGCACTCACCCACCAGCGCATGCTGCTTGACGATGCGCATCCTGCTTGATGAGTCGCTACCACGCGACCTGATCGCGCAGTTGCCCGGCCACGAGGTGGCCACCGTCCGCTCCGCCGGTTGGTCCGGTGTCAAAAACGGCAAACTGCTCGCGCTCGCCGCAAGCCGTTTCGATGTCTTTGTCACGGCCGACCGCAATCTTGAATACCAGCAAAATCTCGCCACGCTGCCGATTGCCGTAGTAGTGCTGGCGGTGCGCAGAACGCGCATCGAGGCAATCGAACCGCTGGTGCCAGAGCTGCTCGTGTTGTTGAACCAGTTGGCACCGCGGACGCTGCGCACCATTGGCGTCCAATCTGGCGCTTGAAATCGGTGTCTGGATATTGTTGGGTAGCGCATCATTCAATCACCCGCTCCGCCTGCAACAGCACCACCGGCGGCACCGTGATGCCCAAGGCCTTTGCAGTCTTCATGTTGATCACCAGTTCCCACTTGAGCGGCTGCTCGACCGGCAGGTCGGCCGGTTTTCTGCCTTTGAAAAGTTTGTCCACGAACACCGCTGCCTGACGGTAGTACTCGGTGTCGCTGGGGCCGTAGCTCATCAGGCCGCCGGCATCGGCATTGGCCGGCAGCGCAAACATCGACGGCAGGCGGTGCTTTAACGCCAGCGCGGTGATCTGCGCACGCAGGCCAAAACTGAAAGCGGTCGAGGCCACCAGCACGGCGCCGGCACGCGCCTTGACGGCGGCCTCGAACGCAGCGGGCAGCGCCTCGGCTGTGCCCGCAGAAAAATCGAGCAACTGCACACCCAATTGGCGCGCCGCGAGCACGGCAGCGTCGAGTTGCAGTTTGCCGCCGGAGGAATTGATAAATGCGATGCGCGCCACCTTGGGCGTCATTTCGTGCAGCAGTTGCAGCCGCTTGCCCATCGATTCCTCGATCTGGATGCTGATGCCGGTGATGTTGCCGCCGGGTTGGCGCAGGCTGGTCACGAACCCCAGAGCCACCGGGTCGCTGGTGGGACACATCACGATCGGAATGCTGCGCGTCGCCTTTTGCGCAGCGGCAACCGCGACGGCGGTGGAGGCAACGAATACATCGACCTCCTGGCGCACCAGGTCGGCGGCGAGGGCGTCGTAGGGCGCGCCTTCCTTCTCCGGCGCGCGAATCACGTATTGCACGTTTTTGCCTTCGACATAGCCGAGCTCGTTCATGCGCCGCATAAACGCGTCCCACTGGAATTTGCGCGGTGCCATCAAGCCACCGGGCAGGATGCCGACGCGC
>JANNCZ010000864.1:0-2488 GCA_031387185.1 Burkholderiales bacterium | reverse complement strand
GCTGCTTGCCGCGTCAACGCCTCACGTGGTACCCGGTCAGCAACCCGCCCCAAGCTTTGACGAAGCGCGCTTGCTTCGGCGCGCACCGGCGTGGATCAATGCCGTCCCATGTCTCTTGCGGCGTGCGGCCTTGCAAATGTTGATGCGGGCGCACGTGGTTGTAAAAGGTTTTGAATTCCAACATCGCATGCGAGAGCGCGGCAAAGTTCGCCACCGTGATGCGGTTCAGTTTTTTCTTGAGCGTACCAAACAAGCGCTCGATGTGGCCGTTCTGCCAGGGGCAGTGAAGTTTGCTGAAGCGTTGGCGGATGCCGAGTACGGCAAGGCAGAAACGGAACAGGCGCGAGCGGAACATCGATTCGTTGTCCGTGAACAGACGCTGCGGCTTGCCATACGTCTCCATGGCATTGAGCAGGGCGCGCAGCAACGTGATCGTGGCTTTGTTCTGCAATGGAAGCAAGACCAGCGCCTTGCGGCTGCCGTGATCGATGATGCCGAGGATCGGATGCAGGTCTCCAGCCTCGTCCTGTTTGAAGGTGAGGTCCATGCCCCACACGGCATTGCACGCCATCGGGTCCGGCACCCGATGCTTGATCGCAGATGAGTACGCGTCTCTGGCGCGATGGTGTTCACGCAGCAGGTTGGAAACCCAGGTCTTGCCGACCGTCATGCCGTCGATGGCGGCATGCAGACGATTGAAGACATTGGAGAGACTGCGGCAACCACTGCCGGGCATCGCATGAAACAAGCGCAGTACCTCGGCGCGCACCCAGTCGGGTTTGCGCTGTGAATTGCGGGGTGGCGTGACTGGCGTGACGGGTGCGACAAGCGTGGCAGGTGCTTGCGCTTTCCTTCGACGGAAGAATTGTTTGGTCTGGGGCCGAATGACAAACCAGGAGAGCCACCACCACGGCGGCGGCAGGAGAAGAATCAGGGTGGTGATGCATGGAGTGGCGATGCACAAGATGCACAACGTCATCGCGGGATAGAGCAACGTGGCTTGGATCGATGGCATCGCGAAGAGAGGGGAGTGGACTCTCCGCATGCATCCGCGTGGCGCGGGGTTGGTTTAATTCACTCAGGCCATCAGGCTGAGAGCCGCTCGCACCAACACTATAAAGCCATCGTGTTCGCAATAGCCTCATCCACCAACGCTTTCAGGCAGGTGGCATATAGCGATTTCTTCACTAGTTAACAAGCCGTGAAACGCCGGCCGGCCCAGCACTATTCACTCACCGCCGCAAGCACCGCGTTGTAAAGGTCGTCGCCGATCCAAAATCCGGCATTTACACGCAGCGCGTCAAGCAGCGGCCGCACTGAGTCAAGCAAGCCGCGATCCTTCGCGGCAATCAACACGCCAAGTGTTCCCGTCACGGTCAGGCCCATGCGCCGTGCAGCTTGGCGGCCCATGCGTTCATCGAGCAAGAGCAAGTCTGCCTGGCACTCAATCGCGAGTGCGATGGCTTCGGATTCTCCGGCATCGAGTTCCAGCCCGAGGGCATTGACCAGCGGCGCGTTGAGCGCCGGACGGCGCTTGATCCATGCACTTGTCGCAACCTCGTGCGCGCCTGGCTCGCCCGCGCCCGCCACAGTGATTTCGTCGAATACCGCATCGGGGATGATGATGTCGCCGTGGACGGCGTGCAGTAAATCGAGCCGCCCCGCGCGGGCCAGCGTGATGAGTGGTGATGTGTTGGATACAACGATCATGCGTCAGGCAGTTGCGCGCACGACCTTCAGGTCTTCCTCGAATTCGGTGATCCCATAGGCAGGCGCGATGCCGCGCGCGCCGAGCGCCAGCCGCATGCGCGCCTGGCTCAGACCGGCGAGCCGCGCAGCTTGACCCAGCGTGAGTCGTTCACGCTGATACAACAGCGCCGCGAGTTCAAGCTTGATCTCCGGCTCGGACATGCGCGCCGCGTGAAGCAAGTCATCGTCGATCACTATTCCCATGCTCATCTCCCAAGGCTGTTTGCCGGGCAACCGTGAAGATTGAATTGTCCACCAAAGCAGTCAACGGCGCAAACCTTTGGAGCACAACCTTTGGAGCACGAGGGCAATGTTCGATTCTCAATATGTCAATCCTCTGAAACCCTCTCCCACCAACGCTTACAAGCCATCGTGTGCCGCGAAGACGCACCCATCAAGGGTTTCAGCCGGGTGACATAGTACGAAATTCGTTCTTTAACCATCCGGGAAGTTCAAGCGAGAGTGGGAAGCTCAAGTGCAGAGCGGCGCTGCAGCCGCCGCCGCCGCTCTGCAACGAAATCGCCACGACACCCCCACACAAAAGCGTCGCGGCACGCACGTTGGCCGATACGACGGCGCCGGACGCATGACCGAACTTACCAGCTACACCACCAGCGGATCAGGCGCGAGCGCCGTCACCAGCATCGACAGCCGCCGCGTCAACACCTACAACGACAACAGTTGGATGACCATGCAGGAGTCGTTCAACGCCGCCAACACCCTCACGCAACGGGTCAGC
>JANNCZ010000855.1:0-3401 GCA_031387185.1 Burkholderiales bacterium | reverse complement strand
AAAGCCAGGCGCCATCAAGCGTTGCAGCTGCCGCGCAAACCATGTCCATCGAAGACCGCTTGCGTCGCCTGCGCAGCCTGTGTGAGCAGGGCTTGTTCACCGAGGCCGAGTGCCACCATCGCCGCGAGCAGATTCTGCAGGAGATGTAAGCGCGCAGGTGGTGTTGTCGATCGAGGCCTCGCGGGGCTCTCGACTTGAAGAACGAGAAAGTCTCAACACCGGTGCCCACCCGTCACACTGCAGCCCAGCGCTCACCCTCTGGCCCCGGCGCCTGTCCATGCGGCGCATCAGCATCGCTTGAAACCTGCTGTGGCCCCTACCTCAGCGGGCAGGCCAACGCACTGGATGCCGAAGCGTTGATGCGCTCGCGCTACACCGCCTTTGTTCTGGGGAATGAAGCCTATCTGCTGACGACCTGGCATGCGAGTACGCGCCCACCGGCATTGAATTTCGCCAGCAGCAGCGCCATCAAGTGGATCGGCCTCGACATCAAACGTGCGGCTGCGACTGGCAGCGATACGGCGATAGTCGAATTCGTCGCACGCTCGAAAACCGGCGGGCGCGCACAGCGCATGCATGAAGTGAGCCGCTTCGTGCGTGAGGGCGGGAAGTGGTTTTATCTGAACGGCGATATGCCATTCTCCTGAAACCCTTGGTGCAAGCGGATGTTGGGCCGCATGCCGCCAATATCATTGGTGTGAGCGGCTCTTCAGGCCACGCGCCGCCCGCAGCGGTGCCGGACTGCGGCGCGCAGGTTGCCGCACATAGGCAGCGCTTTCATCCGACAACGCATCAAGCATGCGCTGCGTCGGCAGCGTGAGCGAGGTGTCGGCGCGCCACGCAGCACAGATGGTGATGCGCGGCAAGACATCATCGAGCGGCAGCTTGACCAGTCCCTCACGCGGGCCATAGCGCTCGAAAAAGCCGTGCGGCATGATGCCGATCATGTCGATGCTCGGCATCAGCGCGAGCAGGGTCGAAAACGATTCGCACTGCATCTGCACCTTAGGTGAGGTGAGGCCGAGCGTCTCGAACTCGCGCCGCGCCGGATCACCCGGCCCGCCCGCCGGGCCGATGCGCACCCACGACGCGCCCGACAAATCGGCCAGCCGCCGCTTGCCGGCCAAGGGATGACCGCGGCGGGTGACGATGATGTGGTCGTAGTCAAACAGCGGCCGCATCACAATATCGGCCGGCACCGATGCAATCGGCAGCGGGCCCACCGTGATGTCGAGTTCGCCTGCACGCACCTGAGCGAGGGAGCGCGGGTAGAGCGCGTCAATCACGCGTACCTGCACGGCTGGCCAGCGGGCCGCAAAGCGCGCCAGCGCGCGCGGGGCGATCAGCATCGCAGCGGCAGGCGAGAGGCCGACCGACACCAGGCCGTGCGCATTGCCGCTAAAGGCGGCCACTTCGGCGCGCGCGCGCTCCAGTTCGCGCAGAGCGCTGGCAGCACGTGCGGCGAACAGCTCGCCAGCCGGTGCCAGACGCAAGCCCTTGGGGCCACGCACTGCCAATGTGGTACCCAACTCGTCTTCGAGCTGCTTCAAGGCTTTGGTCAGGGCGGGCTGCGTCACATGCATCGCTTCAGCCGAAGCGCGCAGGCTACCGGTTTCGGCAATGCTCAATAACAATTGCAATTGTTGCAGGCGCACAATGCCCTCCGTTTTCAATAACCGCAGGTTATCACCATCAAAAACAGGCAACCCGTCCGCCGCACCTGCTGCCTAGAATGCGGTAATTCGCATCTATCGGCCTCCCTCCCGTCCCGAACCGGACGGGACCACTCAGCAGGACGCGCAATGACCGAATCCGTAACGCAGCCCTTATCGAGCGCAACAGATCAAGCTGCAGCGGATAACCCATTCACCCTGCGCCTCGCGCAACGCGGCGTGGAGATCGAAGTGGCAGCGGGCGAATCGATTCTCGACACGCTGGAAATGGAAGGCGTGATCGTGGCCTCGGTGTGCCGCGAAGGCATTTGCGGCACCTGCGAATGCATAGTGCTCGACGGCGAAATTGACCACCGTGACAAGGTGTTGACGGATGAGGAACGCGCCAGCGGGCAGATCATGATGGTGTGCGTGTCGCGCGCACGCGGCGCGCATCTGGTACTCGACCTGTGAACGCGGCGCGTAAAACGCATCGATGACAACATTAAGGCAGTTTTCATGAACGCTCCCCGCCATTCCCACTTCGAACACCTGATCGATCTCACGCGCGGTGCCATCGACCGTTCCATCTTCACCGACCCGCACACCTACGAACTCGAACTCGAACGCGTGTTCGCGCGCTGCTGGCTGTTCCTCGGCCACGAGTCATTGCTGCCCAGGGCCAACGATTACTTCACCACCTACATGGGCCAGGACCCGGTGATCGTGACCAAACAGCCGGACGGCGCGATCGGCTGCTATCTGAACATGTGCCGCCATCGCGGCAACCGCGTGTGCCGCGCCGACGCCGGCAACGCACGCGCCTTCACCTGCCCGTTTCACGGCTGGACCTTCGGCAATGACGGCCGCCTGTCGAGTGTGCCGGGCTACCAGGAAATTTATCTGGAAAAACTCGACCTCGACGCGCACGGCCTGGTGCCGGTGGCGCAGATCGCCAGCTACAAGGGTCTGCTGTTCGCCACCTTCGATGCCAACGCACCGTCACTCACCGATTACCTCGGCGACATGGCCTGGTATCTCGACATGCTCCTCGACCGCCGCGCCGGCGGCATCGAATTCATTGGCGGCGCGCACAAGTGGCTGGTGCGCTGCAACTGGAAATTTCCCGCCGACAATTTCAGCGGCGACAGCTATCACGGCCCGGTCAGCCACAGGTCGGCCTGGATGTCGGGCTTTGAAGGCATGCCGCGCCGCAAGAGCGGTTATGGCTACGAAGGTTTTCAGGTCAACCCGGGCGGCGGCCACGGCTTCGGCACGCGCTGGGCCGAGAGCAAAGAGGTATACGTGAGCATGGCGCTGCCCGAGTTTGAAGCCTACGAGCGCTCACGCATCGACGAAGCGGAGCAACGCCTGGGCGCATTGCGCGGCGTGCATTTCTCACCGATGCAAGCAACGATTTGCCCCAACCTGTCGATGCTCTGGCAAGGTGGCGCCATGCGGGTATGGCACCCCAAGGGGCCGAACCTCACCGAAGCCTGGGGCTGGTGTTTTGTCGACAAGGATGCGCCCGATGCGCACAAGGCCGAGATACGCGTGCATGAACTGCAGCGCCACGGCACCAGCGGCACCTGGGAAGCCGACGACGTCGACAACTGGGTGCAATGCTCGTCGTCGGGCGCGGGATACGTGGCGCGCCAGTATCCGCAGAATCTGGAGATGGGGTTGGGTGACGAGATTGACGATCCGAAATCGATCCACCCGGACATTCGCGGACGTTTGGGCAAGTTT
>JANNCZ010000853.1:0-11724 GCA_031387185.1 Burkholderiales bacterium | reverse complement strand
ATCGCCGTCAACCTCGACCAGAAGCAGCCGGGTTTCCCGGAGCACGTGCTGCCCGACTACCTGACCCGGCGCGGCGTCAAGTTCCACATTGAAGAGCAGGACACCTACTCGATCGTCAAGCGCGTCATCCCCGAGGGCAAGACCACCTGCGGCCTGTGCTCGCGCCTGCGCCGCGGCATCCTGTATCGCGTTGCTGATGAACTCGGTGCCACCAAGATTGCGCTTGGGCACCATCGCGGCGACATTCTCGAGACGTTGTTCCTCAACATGTTTTTCAACGGCCAGCTCAAATCGATGCCGCCCAAGCTGGTGTCCGACGACGGCAAGCACGTCGTGATCCGCCCGCTCGCCTACGTCAAGGAAGCCGACCTCGAGCGCTTTGCCGCCGTGCGCGGCTTCCCGATCATTCCGTGCAACCTGTGCGGCGCGCAGGAGACCCTGCAACGGCGCGAGATCAAGCACATGCTGGCCGACTGGGAGAAGCGCTTTCCCGGACGCATCGAATCGATCGCATCGAGCCTGGCAAGCGTCAAGCCGTCGCACCTGATGGATGCGCAGCTGTTTGGCTTTCGCCACCTGGTCGCCAGCGGCGCCCCGAATGCGGCAGGCGATATCGCCTTTGATGAAGAGCCTTGCAGTGCGCCTGCAGGCGTGCGTTGGGTACCGGCTGCTTGACGCGCGTCCACGTGAAGTGCTGCGCGGCGGCGCTCAGTTCTTGCCCGGCAGCAGCGCTGCGATGGCGCTGCAAAAATCCTCTGCCGCGCTGGCCTTGAAAATCACCTCACGCACACCGGCACCGGCAGCTTGCGCACGCAGGGTTTCGTCAATGAATCCGGTCGCCACCACCACTGGCAGGTCAGCTCTTATCTGGCGCACTGCGCGCGCGACATCCAGCCCTGACATCTCCGGCATGTTGTAGTCGGTCAGCACCAGATCAAACCCGGCCGGGTTGGCGCGCAGCGCATCGAGCGCCGCCCGCTGGCTGGTGTGGGCCATGACGCGAATGCCGCGCCGTTCGAGAAGACGTTTGACCAGAAACACGAGCGCGGCATCGTCATCGACATACAGAATCTGGCGGCCAGCGCCCACGGGCGTGGCGACGCCGGAGGTCGCAGCGCCGTGACCGCGTTCCTGCATAGGTTCCGGGATTTGCGCGATCGGCAAGTAGAGCGCGAATGTGGTGCCCTGGCCCAGAGTGCTGTTGACGACAATCACGCCTTCATGCGCCTGCGCGATGCCGTGTACCACCGAGAGCCCCAGACCGGTGCCCTCGCCCACGGGCTTGGTGGTGAAGAAGGGCTCAAAAATTCGTGCCAGAGTCGCCGCGTCCATGCCAGGCCCGGTGTCGCTTACCGCAAGGCGCACGCTGCGGCCCGGATGGCGCGTGAGCAGGTCGTGCAGCACCGGTTGCGCCTTTGCCAGAGCCGCATCCAGTATCACGCAATCGAGACGGATGTTGACGCGCCCAGGAGCATCGCGCATGGCCTGCATGGCGTTGGTCGCAAGATTGATGAGTACCTGTTCGATCTGCGTCCGGTCTGCGAGCACGGAAGGTACGTCAGCGTTACAGTGCGCCTCAATCGAGATGCGCGCGGGCAGCGTGGCGCGCAGCAGCCGCACCGACTCTTCAACCACAGGTGCCAGTGCCAGCACTCGGCGCCTGGTCGGTTCGCGGCGGCTGAAGGAAAGAATTTGCTGCACCAGATCGCGCGCCCGTGCGCTGGACTTGCGAATTTCTTCAAGACTTTCCAGTAGGGGAGCGTTGGCGCCGGCATCCTGACGCGCCAGTTCGGTGTTGCCGAGGATGGTGGCGATGATGTTGTTGAAGTCGTGTGCAATACCGCCAGCGAGCGTGCCGATGGCCTGCATCTTCTGTGATTCGCGCAACTGCGCTTCGAGCGAGGTGCGCGTTGCTTCGGCAGCCTTGCGCTCAGTGATGTCGCTGGTAACCATGATCAGGCAGGCAGCGCCATTGATGTCGATGGGGGCGCCGCGCACCTCGCAAAACACGATTTCTCCCGTTTTCTTGCGCAGCTCCACCTCAATGCCGGTGGTAGGCCTGCTGGTCGCAAGTCCATCAATGGTGCGCTGGCGATCAGCGGGAGTTTTCCAGATACGGATATCAGCCGAGGTCTTGCCGACCACTTCGTCGCGGGCATGTCCGAGCAAGCGCAAGAACGCATCGTTGATGTTGATGTAGCGGCCTTCGGCCCGCGTAGTGATACTGATCAGCAGCGGGCTGGACTGAAACGCCTTGGCGAATATTTCGTCAGAGACGCGCAGTGCCTTCTCTGCGCTCTTGCGTGCAGTGATGTCACGCATGGCGACGTGGATCGCAGGCTTGCCATCGTAAACAATCGGCGTGGTCTGGACCTCGACGTCAATCGAGGCGCCATCGAGCTTGATGAATTTCTCTTCCATCAGCGGCGTCGCCAGGCCCTGTGCACCGGCTTGCCTTACGCGCGCCAGCACCAGTTCACGATAGTCCGGATGCACGCTATCGATGATCGGCCTGCCGATCAGGTCTTGTGCCGACGCTGCCCCCATCATCGTGACGGCAGCAGGATTGACATAAATCACCAAGCCCTCGCGGTGAACCGCGACGGCCTCGGGCGTCCATTCAAGCAGGGTACGGTAACGTTGCTCGCTCTCCTGGAGCGCGGCTTCGGCCAATTTGCGTTCGGTAATGTCCTGCACCGTGCCCACTGCACGCAGCACTTTGCCGTCCGGCGCGAGCTCGTATTCTGCGGTTTGGTGGATCCAGCGGGTTTCACCGTGCACCTGAATGCGCACTTCATGCGGTTCAAGTCCGGCTCCTGATTTGAGCGCAGCTTCACGTTTGGACTCAGCGTGCACCCGGTCTGCGGGGTCGACGCGCGAAAGGTAGGCGGCATGATTGCCCGGCGTCCCTTCCGGCACGCCGAAAATGCGGCACGCCTCGGCCGACAACCGGACCGTGCCGTTAGCGTAGTCGGCTACCCAACTGCCCGTTTTTGCGATGGCCTGCGCGCGGTGCAATTCAACCGTGCGCGCCTCAAGCTCGGCGGTGCGCAAGGCAAGTGCGTCGCCCATCTGCGTGACGTCGGCGTGCCGGTTGCCATAAGCGCGCACAAGATAGACGATCAGCGCCGTGGCAAGCGTCACGATGAGTATCTGCACCACGGCGAACATGAGGGCCGAGGTGGGCGGCTGCGGCGGCAACACGCCCGATGCTTCGGCGAGCGCAAATCCGGCGAGCGCGGCCACGGTCAGACCGGACACTGTCAGTGCCGCGCGCGTGCCGATCAGCCATCCGATCAGGATGATGCTGACCGGGTAGGCGTACACCACCACCGACCGCACGCCGCCGACGTAAGCGGCCGTCGCGGTAATCGTCAGCCAGGCCCCTGCTGCCAGCATGTATACGGCGGCCTGAACCCGTCCACGCCAGACCAGGCCCAAGGTGCCCAGTGATACCAGTACCGCAAGCAGTGGTCCGAAGTAGCGCGTAGTTTGTTCCGGCGCCGTGATGCGGATGACGAGCATGAACACCAGCGCACCGGTGAGCAGGATGGTGCTGGCGATCTTGACGTAAGCGAGCGACGGCTCCCAGAAAATCGGGTTGGCGCTGTCGTTTGCGGTACCGCTTGCGACAGCGCGCTCGTGCTGATCACTTTTCATTTTGCTTTGGCACAATGTGCATGTTCGGTACGGTCACTATGCCAACCCGGCAATTCATTCCCGCGTTGTTGACTTGCCTGTTCTGACGGCCAGCGCTTGTATGGCCCCACAAAAATCTTCCAGCGCGCTGGTCTTGAAGATCAGCTCCTGAACGCCTGCCGCAGTGGCGTGCGTGCGCAGTTCTTCATCGATGAAGCCCGACGCGATCACGACCGGCAGGCCGGGCCGAATGGTGCGCGCGGCGCGCGCCACGTCGAGTCCGGACATGCCGGGCATGTTGTAGTCAGTGATCAACAGGTCATACGCCGCCGGGTCCGCGCGCAGCGCGTCGAGCGCGTCGCGCTGGTTGACATGGGCCCCGACCCGCCAGCCGCGCCGCTCAAGGACGCGCTTGACCAGAAACACGAGCGCCTCTTCGTCGTCGATGTACAGCAGGCGCGGACCAGGGCCGCCCGTGGTGCGCGCTTCCGGCTTGGGCGTCATCGCGGTGGCATCCGAACCAGATGACTGCGCGGCGGGAGAATCGGCAGCGTTGGCCGTTGACGACACGCCTGCCGGCAGGTAAATCACAAAGCTGGTGCCCCTGCCAGGCGTACTTTCGACCACGATTTCACCATCGTGCCCATGCACGATGCCATGCACTACCGAGAGTCCCAGGCCGGTGCCTTCGCCAACGGGTTTGGTGGTGAAAAAGGGTTCGAATACGCGCACCAGCGTCTCCGGCGCCATGCCTGGTCCATCGTCACTGACGCTCAGTTGCACGATCTGCCCGGTGTAGCGGCCGATGAGGGCGCGCAAGGCTGGCTGCGTTGCCGAGGCGAGCACCTCCGCTGGCACCACGCCCAAGCGGATGTCAACGCGCCCGGGCCGGCCGCGCATGGCTTGCGCAGCGTTGGCAACAAGATTGATCAGCACCTGCTCCACTTGCGTGGCGTCCGCGAGAACGGCAGGGACCCCTGGATCAAGATGTGCTTCCAGTGCGACCCGCGCCGGCACTGTGGCGCGCAGCAATCGCAATGATTCCTTGATCACCGGCGCAAGCCGGATGCGCTTGCGCGCGGTGGGTTGGCGCCGGCTGAACGAGAGAATCTGTTGCACCAGATCGCGCGCGCGGGTTGCCGCCTTGCGAATTTCAGCGACACTTTCCAGGGCCGCAGGATTGGCCTGCAAATCCTGGCGCGCCAATTCAGCGTTACCCAGGATCGCCGCGATGATGTTGTTGAAGTCGTGCGCAATGCCACCGGCGAGCGTGCCGATGGCTTCCATCTTTTGTGATTCACGCAACTGCGCTTCGAGTGTGGCGATTGCTTCAAGCTTTTTGGATTCCTGCAATTGTGTTTCGAGCGAAATGCGCTCGGCTTCCGCCTGTTTGCGCGCGGTGATGTCGTTTCCGAAAACGTAGAAAAGCCGCTTGCCGTTGGCCATCGACGGTCCAGCAATGTGGCGCACCTCCAATTCGACTCGCGGACCATGCGGCGTGGCCGGCCAGCTTCGCTCCAGTGACGTGGCCAGTCCTGCGGCTGCGCGGGCAAACTCGGGTGCCAGTTGGTCAAATACCGGCTCGCCGAGTACCACGCACAGGTGCCGACCAATGATTTGCTCCGCCGGTTTGCCCATCATGGCTGCAAGACGTTCGTTGACATATTGATAAACGTAGTCCTCGTTGACCACCGCGATGTAGCCGGGAAACGCGTCGAGCAAAGTACGCTGCTCGGATTCGCGCCTGCGCAGGGTCTCGAGCGCGCCGACATAGGCCGTGACGTCGGAAAATGTACGCACCAGCGCGCCGCCCGGTAGCCTGCGCCTGCGCACCTCGATCAGCGCCCCGGTGCGGGTGCGGCGAACGTAGACGTCCGGCAGATCAAGCCCGCCATTTGCCGACGCCTGGCGCACACCGCTCGCATCCACGAAACTGCCATCGAATTCAAGATCGCCGCGTTTGATCTGAAAACGAATGACATCATTGGCAGTCGTCGAGAGAGTCACCAATGAACTTGGCAGGTCGAGCAACTCGAGCATGCGCTGGTTGTGTACGCCGATGCGGCCGTCTGCCGCGATGCTCACGATGCCCTGGTCGATGCTGTCCAGAGTCAGTTGCAGATCATCGCTCTTGCGGCGTAGTTGTGTGGTGGCCTCGATGAGTTGCTGTTCCGCCAGCTTGCGTCTGGAAATGTCGGTCCACAACCCGACCGATCCGATCCGTTGACTCCCGCTATCGTGGATTGGCGTCGCGTTGTTGAAACAATGTACCAGCGAGCCATCGGGGCGCGTGATGCTGATTTCGTAGCCGCCGACCTTCCCCGTTTGGCGGGCGGCGATCTCGTTGCGCATGATTTGCAGATTGTCGGCATCGAAAAATTCGAATACGCTGCGCCCCATCACGTCTTCGCGGGGCCTGCCCAGCAAATCGCACATGGCGGGATTGAGGTCAATGGTCAGACCAGCGTTGTCGATGTACCAGAAGCCCTGCTGGGTGGTGCGCAGCAACAGCGGCAGCAAATAGTGTTTCTCGGCAAGCTCACGGCGCGCTTCCTCGGCTAGTGCCGCACTGTGGTGAGCCTCTTCTGCGCTGGCTGCTTCGGCCAGCCGCAGGCGCACTGATTCCTGCACCAGGCGCTGGGTGCGCCACGCGCTCAGCATGCCGGAAACCGCAAGCAACAGCATCACTGCGCCAATGGCGACAAAGCCTTCGTCGCCGCGGGTAAAAAAGTGAACCAGCAGCGGCGTGATGGTCGGGATGACGAATGCTGCAGCCGCAGCAACATCAAAAGCAGTCGCCAGCAGGGAGCCCGCTGACATCGCGAAGAGGGCGATCGACAACAGGTCAAACTGGCTGTGGCTGGCTTGCGGCAGCAACAACAGGCCAGCCAGGGACCACGCAAGCCCGTGAGCGCCAAAGCACATGCGATAGCGGCGCAGCCAGCGCGCGCTGTCCGCACGTTGCGGCTCGGAGCGGATGTGCGCGCGCCAGACCGCGACGCGCATGGCCAGTGCAATGCCGAGGGCAGCGAGCCATATCAGCAGGTGCAATGCGCGCGCAGAGTCCAGGAGGAGAATCGCGACCAGTGCTCCCATGCCGGTGCTGAAAATCACCGAACTGGCAGAAATGGCGCAGTGCAGGCGCAGGCGTTCTGCCGCGACCGTGCGCACCAACGCATCGCTTTTCAGTGTGGGATCTGTCATGTCAAGTCGGACCTGCAGGAGTCACCGCGCTGGGGCGCCGCCCCGGCACTCTCGCCGCTGCAACCATATTGCCTGCCCATGCCTTGCCGCCACAAGCACATTGGCTCAATGGTACGCGCAGTCTGGCGTCTGCAAAGCGTGAAATAGTGGGGCGATTGCCACACATCAAATCAAGGCGCGCGAGTCGCCGGTGTTAGCGAGGGTTTGCTATTGAGTGTTTGCATGTCAAACCCGGCAGCCTGCTTGTAGCGCGCGGCAATCGCTTCACGCTCGGCCATTGGCAGCACTTTTTCCAGATCGTCGAACCCATCCGGCGCGCGCTCTTCGACACGCTGCATCACTGCGTCCGGCCCTTCGGCGCGCGTGAGTTCCAACAGTTTGCTGGTGGCAGGCAGGCGCTCGGCCTCGTAGGCAGCCAGTGCGCTCTCGATGGTGGGCTGGGTGGCGAGTTCATAAGCGAGCTTGCGCGCGTCGAGAATCGCTTGTGACGCGCCGTTCGAGCCGATCGGATACAACGCGTGCGCGGCGTCGCCGAGCAGCACGCAGCGCCCCTGTACCCAGGTGGGCGCGGGGTTGCGATCGCTCATCGGGTATTCATAGACTGCTTGCGCGTCACGGATCATCTTGCCGACATGCATCCAGCCGAAATTCCATTTCTCGAAATCGGGCATGAAGTCGTCGAGCTTGCCGAGGCGGTTCCAGTCTTGCGGCGCATGCAGATCAGTCGAATCAAAGGTTAACTCGGCGATCCAGTTGATGAGCTGGCGCTGCTCGCCGTTTACGTCATCGAGCTGGCGGATCGGATAGCACACCCATTTTTTCCATGCGTAACCGGCCAGCATCATCGACGCCCCGGTGAGGAAGGGCTTGGCCACCGTGGTGCCGCGCCAGAGAATGCGCTTGCTCCACACCGGCGGGCCTTCATCGGGGAAAAACTGGGCGCGGATCGCCGAGTGAATGCCGTCGGCGGCGATCACCAGATCAGCGTTCACGCTGGGCAGCGCCTTGCCATCCGCATCGACAAAATGCGCAGTGGTACGCGCACCGTCCTGCGATACCGACACCGCACGATGCCCGGTGACGACCGCCTCACGCCCCATGCGCTCGACCACCGCGTCATACAGCAGCATCTGCAACTCGCCGCGATGGATCGAAAACTGCGGCCAGTGATAGCCTGCAAACATGCCGCGCGGTTCGCGCCAGATGATCTCGCCGCGCTTCGTGGCGTAGACCAGCTCTTGCGTGCGGATGCCGGTCGCATCGAGTTTGGCCTGCAAGCCCAGCTCGGCAAGTTCGCGCACCGAGTGCGGCAGCACATTGATGCCGACGCCGAGCGGCTTGATCTCGGCCGAGGATTCGTAGACACGGCAGGCGACGCCGGCGGCATGCAGCGAGAGGGCGGTGGCCAGCCCGCCGATGCCGCCGCCGAGAATGACGATGTTCATGGGGTTCGATCAGGGAGCGGCAACAACGGGTTCCATCACTGAAGCTGCTTGCGCGATGGCGGCGCCAGCGCAGAATTATAAGATGCGGTCCGTGCGCTGCTACACAGAACGCAGTGCGAGTGCGCAGTACCATCGAATCGATCCCGCTCCCTTTATGAGGCACCAAGCCAATGCGCACCACCACCCATGCGGCACTGCTGCTGGCCCTGTGTTGCCTCCCTGGCGCATCTGTCATCGCGCAGGACAAGTTGGAACGTTCACGCGGCGAGCTGCTCTATTCAACCTTCTGCGCATCGTGCCACACCACCCAGGCGCACTGGCGCGACAAACGCATCGTCACCGACCTGAAGGGCCTGCGCGAGCAGGTGCGCCGCTGGCAGGGCAACACCGGGCAAAACTGGAGCGACGCTGACATCGAAGAGGTCGTCAACCATCTCGACCGCCTGTACTACAAATACCCGGCGACGAGCGGCAAGGGTTGATCTTTTTCGGACCATCGAGTCGCCGGAGAACCGCTCCAGGAGCCATTTCCGTCGGCACAAAACCCGGAAACCATTGGTGGCCAACGGTTTCAGAAGATCGGTAGTTTGCGCAAACGGAGATTGTCGCTTGATGCAGGTCAAGCGCGCGTTCCATAGGGTGCCTATTAGGCGAGGAGGAAGCGAAGATTGAGCAGGAGGAGTCAGAAATTCTTGACCAGATGCGCCTGCTTGGGGAGCGCCTGGCGGCGATGGAAGCGCAGCTCGATCACATCGCCGGGTTGACCGGCATGAAGTAGCGGTGCCGTCGCGCTATTGTTTCGTCTTGTTCGCCTTGTAGCTGCTCTCCAGGCGGTCCAGCGCCGCGTCGCGCTCTTCGCGAATCTTCGAGGCGCAGATACGCTTTTCCTTGCCTTCAAGGGGATTGCAATCGATGAAGCGGTAAGAGTAGGCCTCCTTGAGGCGGCTGCGCTCGTTGCGGTATTCACCTTCAGTCATGGCTAAGGCAGAGGTCGCAAAGCCACCCAGGGAAGCGGCGATAACGAGGGCGATCAGGGTGTTTTGCATGGCGCTGCTCCTTCGGTTACACGAACTCGAATTGAAGCATGCGTTTACACATCTCTACTGTGCGGTGAAGCACGGAGGCATGATGAAAATGGGATGCGTGACATCCAATTTACACACGACAAAAAAAAGCCCCGCAATGTGCGGGGCAGGTTCGTGTAAGCGCTACATGTTGCTGGTGCCGGGAGGGGGAATCGAACCCCCACTCTGTCTCCAGAACTGGATTTTGAGTCCAGCGCGTCTACCAATTCCGCCATCCCGGCAGGGGTGACTGATGTGTCTAGTGCGAGCTGAAATTATAGCCGAGGCCTCGCAGCTAAAATCGGGCGCGCCGATGACTGCCTCCGCCCATTTCACGCTTGATGACTTTGACTTCGCGCTGCCGCCGGCGCTCATTGCGCAGTTTCCTGCGCCGCAGCGTGGCGCAAGCCGGTTGCTGGTGCCGCAACGGGACGCGATGCGCGATCTGCTGTTTCCCGAATTGCGCATGCTGCTCAAGCGTGGCGATTTGCTGGTGTTCAACGAGACGCGTGTCGTGAAGGCGCGCTTGTTTGGCGAAAAGGCGAGCGGCGGAAAAATTGAATTGCTGATTGAGCGTGTGCTCAGTCCCGCCTCCGCGCTGGCGCATATTCGCGCCAGCAAATCGCCGCAGCCGGGGTCGCGCATCGCCGTGGCAGGTGTGGAAGCCACCGTGCGCGAGCGGCGTGATGCGCTCTACTTGCTCGACTTTGGCGGTGAGAATGTGTTTGATCTGATGGAGCGTGCCGGCGCGATTCCCCTGCCGCCCTACATTGACCATCCCGCCACCAAGTCAGACGAAGCGCGCTATCAAACCGTGTACGCGAAAACGCCGGGCGCGGTGGCTGCGCCGACGGCGGGCTTGCACTTCGATCAAGCGATGCTGGATCTATTGGCGGCGCAGGGCGTGGAGACCGCGTTTCTCACGCTGCACGTTGGGGCTGGTACGTTTCAGCCGGTGCGGGTTGACCACATTGCCGACCACGTGATGCATAGCGAGTGGTACGACATCGCGCCGGTGTGCGCCGATCGCATCGCCGCCACGCACGCAGCCGGCGGGCGCGTGATCGCGGTGGGTACGACTTCATTGCGTGCGCTCGAGAGCGCGGCGCTGGCTGCGGCAGAGGGACAGTTGTTGGCGGCGGGTGCGCGAGATACCAACATTTTCATCACGCCAGGCTTCGCGTTCAAGGTGGCCGATGCGCTGCTCACCAATTTTCATTTGCCCAAGTCCACGTTGATGATGCTGGTGTCGGCATTTGCGGGCTACGACCTGATCCGTGCCGCGTATGCGCATGCGATTGCGCAGCACTACCGTTTTTTCAGCTATGGCGATGCGATGTTTTTGGAGCGGGAGAGGAAGATCCACAACTGAGGGCGTGCGTCGCACCATATCCGGCGGCTTCGCCAGCGCTTCGAGGCCAGCGGTGCCATTGCCGCAGGGGCAGTTCTCGACGATGACCGCTTGCTCTGGCGCGTTGCTCCGGATGTTGGCCGCCTAACGTTGCCAATGAACCGCGCGGGATCGCGTCGGTTCATTGGCCGGTTGGGCTTCTCAGTCATAGTGCGTCCACATGCGCAGGACGCGAACCGTTTTCTTTTTGGTAAAGACTTCGTACACGATGCGGTGCTGGATATTGATGCGGCGGGAAAATGCACCGGCAAGATCACCGACCAACTTCCCGAAGGGCGGAGGATTTTGAAATGGGTTTTTGGCAAGAACCGCGATCAGTTCTTGCGCCTTTGATTTAAGACCACTTGCGGCAAGCTTCTTTGCATCCTTCATTGCTTGCCTGGCATAAACAACTGCCCAACTCACCACTTAAGCTCTTTCGAGCTTTTTGCAAGCGGCTCGGCCATGCCAGCCTTGATGGATTCGCGCATGCCGGGCACGGCCAATAGGTGCAAAGTTTCTTGAATTGAACCCCAATCTTCCGCAGAGAGCAGCACGGCACTGTTGCGTTTTCCGGAAATAATGATTGGCTCGTGAGACTCTACTGCTTGATCAATCAGCCGGTACAAATTTGCGCGAGCTTCGCTGGCGGTAAGTGTGTTCATTTCGTGCTCTTTCAACGAAGCCGTAAAGGTACGCTATTACGTACGTACTGTCAAGTAGACTTCCGCCTTCGAAGCGCATCATCATCAACAGTTGGCCGGAGAGTGCCCAAAAGGATTTTCCTCTACCTTATTGCGGCGATGCAGCATTCTGTGTGCCGGCCCGGGTGTCGGCCCGGGAGTCTTTTCCAAATCAGGTATGAGCCTGGAGGAAAGGAACGAGGGGCGGCGCGAATCGAGTTGATCGGTTGAAGAAGCGGGCAGTATATTGGCTGATCGAGCCGGTGCGTTGGAGTTGGAATTCGAGGATGTTGCGGCAA
>JANNCZ010000771.1:0-2270 GCA_031387185.1 Burkholderiales bacterium | reverse complement strand
TCCTGCCCGAGGTGCCCACGGTGGGCGAATCGGGCTTTTCCGATTATCTGGTCGACAACATGTACATGTTCATGGCGCCGGCCGGCACGCCGGCTGCGGTGGTGCGCCTGCTGCGCGACCATATCGCGCAGGTGCTGGCGCTGCCGGAGGTGCGTGAACGGCTTGCGGCCCAGGCATTCGAGCCGGTAGCGAGCACGCCGCAGTTTCTCGAGGCACGCATTCGCGACGAGCACGCCAAATGGGCGCGGGTGATCAAGGACTCGGGGGCACGCGCCGAGTAGGCGTGCCCGATTCAACCTGCGCGCGCATCGCTTGCCCAAGATGCGCGCGCTTCGGATTGCTCCGGGCGCGGGCCGCTGGTGTCAGGCCGGCACGCCGTTGTGCAGCAATGTGATCTCAGGTTGCAGCGCAGCGCCCAACAAGGCGTGCAGATAGCAGGTGTTGGCGGAACTGAGCAGCAGATGGCCCATGTTTTCATCGGTCTCCTCACCATGCAGGAACACGTGGGTATCGAGGTTGCCGCTGGTACCACTGAGGGTGCCACTGAGTGTGCCCTCCGCGCCCGACACCTGCTGCATCGGCCAATATTGCACGATGCGCACCGCGCGGATCTGATACTTGCGAAATTCGGAATAGCGCAATAGTTGCGTCATCAGGCAGAACGCCACGCCGGCGGCAGCAAGCGCCAGGCCGCTTGGCGCCTGATCACCGGCGCTGCGCTCGTCCGACTTGAGGCCGAAGCGCGATCCAAACGGTTTCGCAGCCCAGGTCTCGCTTGCCGCAATGCCATCCTGCCAGTGCGACTCACCGCAAATCTCGATGGCGAACTGCACGTCCTGGTCCGGCCGCATCGCTGGACGCGGCGGGCCGGTGTTGGCCGGCGGCGGCGCCAGTTTGGCCACCATACCGGCCAGCGCACCGGCACCGGCCAGCGGTTGCGGCACGCCCTTCCAAGATTTGAGCGGATCGGGTGCGTCGGCCCGGGTCGAAGGCAGTACCTGCAGTGGCGTGCGCCGCTGGCCGTTGACATACAGCGCGAACGTGTTCTCTAGTGCGCTCTTCACGGCGGCGAGCAGGGGCGAGGCGGCAGCGGCGTCGGCCACCAGTGCACGCACCTGCTGCACCGGGGCGGGGGAATCGAGGTGCACCTGGAACGCCGGCGCCAACGCTGATCCACGCCCGGTGCCGCGAAAAAAAGATCCCTCGAAGGCGTAACGATTGATCAACTCGACGCGCAGGGAGCCAATCGGAACAGCGCGGGCCAGCGCCAGGCGCGCGATCCGGCCGAGCAGTTCCGCCTGCAGGCCGGCGCTCATGAACCCCAGCGGAAACGGCGCAAGATCGCTGCCGTTCAGGCCGGCCCCCTCGTCGCACACCATGCGCCAGGCCGAACCTGCAACGCCATCGGTGACCACGCACTCCTTCTGGTGCCCGCCCATCGCCCGCACTTCAACCTTCAGTATGTCTTCGGTCGCAGCCATGCCCGCCAGCGGGCGCGGCGCGGTGCCTTGCGCCACCTTGAAGCCGAGGGGAAAGCCGCTGCTCTCGATGGTGTCTGCTACATGCAATGTGCCGGCCATAGGTTTCTCCACGTCATGCATTGTTCCGCGTGGCGGTTGCCACGACGAACGATGATACCCCTGCCCGTGTGTACCGAACCGCTGCCCGGCGCGCGCGCAGTTCATCCACCCGGCTGGCCGGAACGTATCTGACACTGCGCGAGTTTGTATCTGCGCCGGATCAACCAAGGAAGAACCAAGGATCACCCACGGAGCACGCCATGCGCACTGCCCTGCATTTCCTGTTGCTCGCGTCACTGCTGTGCGCGCCGTTGTCGACCGGCCTGGGTTTCGCGCAAGAGGCCGTCAGACCCGGTGCGGGCGCGTCCACGCCCGCCGCCAAGCCTGCCGCCACGCCGTTGCCCCTGCCGGTGTTCTGGGCCCTGCTGTTCGGCGACGAGACTGCCGGGCTGGCTTCGATACAGCGCATCAAGGACGGCTGGTCGAACGCTTACGCGCCGATGCTGATTGAGCTGTTCGGCGAACTGCGGCATCCGAAAATTCGCAACCAGGTGGCGCAGTTGCTCAACCGCGCCTCCGGTCTGGGAGCGGGCGGTGCGCAAATCAACTTTGCCGGCTGGTATGAATGGCTGTGGTCGATCGACCCCGGCGTGCACCCCGGCTATGCCGAATTCAAGGCGTCCTACTATGAGTTGATCGATCCGCGTTTTCGCGAATATTTCGCCAATCGCCCGAACACCGAAATCCGCC
>JANNCZ010000748.1:0-1719 GCA_031387185.1 Burkholderiales bacterium | reverse complement strand
CACGCTGTCCCAATCGGCATCGAGCTCTTCGGCCAGCAACAGCGGCAGCGAAGTCATGATGCCCTGGCCCATTTCAGACGTCGGACACTGGATCAGGATGGTGCCACGCGGCGTGATGTGCACCCAGGCATTGGCGGTCAGACCCGCAGTCTGGGTGACGCCGCCCTGGGCGCGCACGTCGGCGACGCCGAGCAACAGCTGTGGCGCTACGGCAAACCCCAGTGCCAGGCCACCCGATGCACGCAGAAAGTCACGTCGCGCTGGCTGCGCCGGGCGCTGCTTCGGTGTCGTCGTCAATGGTGTGGTTACGCGCATGGCTCAGCCCTCGTTGGCGACGCGTTCAACCGCAGCGACGATTCGGTCGTAGGAAGCACAGCGGCACAGGTTGGACGACATCGCCTTGACGATCTGCTCGCGGTTCGGTTTGGGCGTTTCCTTCAACAGCGCCGCCGCGCGCATGATCTGCCCTGATTGGCAGTAACCGCACTGTGGCACCTGCAAAGCCACCCAGGCTTTTTGCAATGGATGGCTTGAGTCGGGCGACAGACCCTCAATGGTGGTCACATGCCGTCCCTCAATCGCGGCAAACTGTTGCTGGCACGAATACGCCAGCCGTCCGTCAATGTGCACCATGCAGGCGCCGCAGGTGGCCATGCCGCAGCCAAACTTGGTGCCGGTCAGCTTGAGCTGTTCACGCAACACCCACAGCAAGGGCTGATCCGGAAACGCCGATACGTTGTGCCGCTTGCCATTGACGCTGAAGCTGCGATGAATCTTGCTGGTGCCTGGCTTGCCCTTGGTCTGCATGGTCTGCTCCTCGATGGGGTGACTCTGCCTTGCGTTCGTGATGGCTGGCGCGCGTCGGGTTTGTCGCAAATTTCAGTGTGTGGCTGATGCCAGTGCCAGCTTGCCCGCCACCGGCCGCTCATGGCGCGTATCGCGCAGGCGGTCCAGTACTTTGGTGCTCAAGCGGGCATTGTGGTTGCGCATCGCCGCATAGGCCGCTGCGCCTTGGGAAGCAAGAATCGCTTCGACCACCGCGCCGTGCTCTTCATGCGAGACAGCGAGGCGGCGTTCGGTGCCTGCCTGGGCATTGCGGAACGCGCTCAGACGCTCTCGCAACCCCTTGACCATGGCGGCGACGGTCTTGTTGTGGGTACCGGCACAAATGAGGTCATGGAACTGTTTGTTCAAAGCCAGATAGTCCACCTCGTTCTGGCTGGTAACCAACGCATCGGTTTGTTCATGCAGACGTTCCAGCTGCTTTTTCTCAACCACGCTCATGCGTTGTGCTGCAAGCTGCGCGCATAGTGCTTCGAGTTCGCACTCGGCTTCGAGCATGTCCGACAGCTCGGCGATGCCGATGTTCGCGACCACACCGCCGCGCCGCGGAATCAGTTCGATCAGGCCGCGCGCTCCCATTTCGCGCAGCGCCTCGCGTACCGGTGTGCGCGATACCTGAAAGCGCTCGGCAAGCAGCTTTTCCTCAAGCTTGTGCCCAGGCGCCAGAGTGCCACTGATGATTTCTTCGGCAAGCGACTGGATGATGGTGGCGGCGATGGTTGGCATGGGCTAAGTGCAATACTGTTCACTTAATATCCTAATTGCGTTATTCTTCGATTTTCCACCACAGGAGAACCGGAGATGGCACGCACGCTTGCAGCTTTGCCCGAGGGTAGCCGGATCACCGACTACATCAGTCTCGGTGTAATCACCAAG
>JANNCZ010000738.1:0-5187 GCA_031387185.1 Burkholderiales bacterium | reverse complement strand
GCTCGAGCTGGTTGTCGGCGTAGCGCCACTCGACCTGCAGGTTGCGGCCTTCGACGTAGCCCAACTCGCGCATGCCGCGCAGGAATTCCTTGAGGTAGGTCGACGATGAGGAAACCTGGCCCGCTTGCACCAGGATGCCGATGCGCCAGACCTTGTCCGCCGATTTCGCGGGCGCTTGCGCGAGCGCGGCGAACGGCGTGACGAGCGCGCCCGCGCCGAGTGTGCGGATGATTCTGCCAATGAGCTTGCGGCGGAGTGTGCGGCGCGGGGTCATGCGCATCCCTCTCTGAAAAATGGTGAACAATGGCTTGCACCAACGGTTTCAGGTGGATGAGCTGTGGCGATGCTGAGGTGCCGGTGGCGTTGATTCATTCGACGCTTCATTCAATCACCCGGTCGGCGCGCACCATGATCTCTTGCGGAAATTTGATGCCGAGCGCTTTGGCGGTCTTCATGTTGATCACCAGTTCGATGCGCGTTGGTTGCTCCACCGGCAGGTCAGCCGGTTTCGCGCCTTTGAGGATCTTGATCACGAAACCGGCGGTGCGCCGGTAGTTGTCGGCGAGCACGGCGCCGTAGCTCATCAGGCTGCCGGCTTCGACGTCGCTTTGCTGGGTCGAAATCAGCGGCAGTTTGTAGCGCAATGCCAGCGTGGCGATGCGTTTGGTTTCTTCAAGCAGGAAGCCGTCGACCGCCACGGCCACGGCATCAATGCGCGCCTTGGCCATTGCCGCAAAGGCCTGGTCGATGGCTTCCGGCGTTTGCACGCCGAATTGCTGGATCGTCACCCCGGTTTGTTTGGCGCCGGCCTCGAAGTTCTGCATCAGCGAGGCGACGCTGCTGTTGGTCGGATTGACCAGCACCGCCAGGCGCTTCATGCGCGGCAGCACCGAGCGCAGCACTTCGATCTGCTTGCCGCCGAGGTCGGCTGCCATGGTCGAGAAGCCGGTGATGTTGCCGCCAGGGCGTGCCAGCGACTTCACCAGGCCTGAGCCTACCGGGTCGGCAGCGCCGGGGAACACGATCGGGATGGTCTTGGTGGCTGCTGCCGCCGCGGTGCTCGCCTGGATGGAAGCCCCTACCAGCACCTCCACCCGCAGCGCGACCAGCTCGGCCGCGAGCGCCGGCAAGCGCTCCACCTTGGTATCGGCGAAGCGCCATTCGATCGTGATGGTTTTGCCGTCGACGTAGCCGAGCTTGCTCATCTCGGCCACGAAAGCGGCTTCGAGCGCGTGGCCACGCGAGCGCAGCGTGAGGTAGCCGATGCGCGGCATTTTGTTGGTTGGCTGGGCACGCGTGACGAGTGGCGTTGCCGTTGTCAGCGAGGCCGTCGTGGCGAGCAGGGTGTTGATGATGTCGCGTCGATTCATGGAGTTCTCCCTCGAAGAGCCGGCCAGAAGCCGCTTGTACCAATGGTTTCAGGGGCATGCCCTTGGAGCAGAAAAGCAATGCCAGAGTCATGTTTCATTCAATCACCCGGTCGGCACGAATCAACACTGGCCGCGGAATCCTCACGCCGGGCGCGCAGCCATCCAATGGTCTGCGCCACATGTGTTTGCTGCGTTGCCCCATCCTGCCCCCCTTGCGCGCTGGTGTGCTCCGCAGGCGTGCCGGACGCCAGCAGTTCACCCCCATTAACGCATGGTGTGGCACCGGTGCATAGTGAATATGCACACTCTGGAGTGTGAAAATTACCGCGTGCTTTGCCGGCGGTGAGGCGTGGTGACAGTCGCCGTGACTGCCAATCAAAGCGCGTTTGGCCAGACGTATAATCCTTTCATCAATTCGCCGCGCAGTCACACCATGAACGCTCCCGAACGCATCACCAGTCTGCAGGTCGCTCCCGGCGTGTTGCTGTTGCGTCCCGATGTGCCGGTCGATCTCGCATTGCGCCGCAAGGCGATTGCTTCGATTCTTCGGCAAGTGCGCGGCGCCAAGCCTTCGCCGCCGGGCGAGAGCGGCCGGGATTATCTTGCGCGGGTTCGTGCCCGGCATGGCCGCTAGGCAGTTTGTCCTCGACGCCAGTGTGGCGCTTGAATGGTTTCTGCCTGAAGCTGCGTCAATCCATCCTTACGCCGCCTCAGTGCTGACGGCGATAGATCGCAACAACATTACACCGGCAGTGCCCGACTTGTGGCACTACGAAGTGGCAAGTGCATTGCTGACGGCCAAACGGAGCGGGCGCATCAGCGCTGCCAAATTGAAAGCCGCGACGGCGAATTTGGCAACGTTCCAGTCTGCAACATTGGTACTTCAACTGACTGCTCCCGAAGTGATTGACGCAGGTTTGCGCTATTACCTGCAAGGCTACGATGCCGTCTATTTTGAATTGGCGCGCCGCTTGAAGGTGCCGATGGCAACGCTTGACGGCGGCATACGCACTGCATGTGCCGTGCATAAGGTGGAACTGCTGAAGTTCAGCGAGTGATGCGAGCGTTTTTCGTGCATGTCGCGCATCGCGGTGGTTTATTCGATCACCCGGTCGGCACGAATCAACACCGTCTGCGGAATCTTCAGGCCGAGCGACTTCGCGGTCTTCATGTTGACCACCATTTCAAAAGTAGTCGGCTGCTCGAACGGCAGCTCGGCCGGCTTGCGGCCCTTGAGGATGCGGTCGACAAACACTGCGGCGTTGCCGAACAGCTTTGCACTGCTGAAGCCGTAGAACACCAGACCGCCATGGGCGACGGAGGAGTCGCCCGAGTAGATCGTCGGCAGGCGATGGCGCGCAGCCAAGTCCACCACCAGTGTGGGATCGTTGGTGAAGGTATCCTGAGGCGCCACGACCAGCATGTCGACGCGCTGCGCTACCGCCTCGGCAAACGCGCTGGAAATTTCCTGCACGCCGGAGGCTTGCAGGATCACCGCTTTCAGGCGCCGGCTTGCCGCTGCCGCCTCAAATAGTTTTTTGCCCGTCTCGTAGGTCTTGCGCTGCGGATTGGTCAGCAGGCCGACACGGCCTGCCTTGGGAACCATTTCGTGCAGGATTTCGATATTCTTTTCATACGCCAGACTCAGGATCACTGCATTGCCGGTGATGTTGCCACCGGGCCGTGCCAGGCTGGCCGCCAATCCCTCGGCGATTGGGTCGCTTATGGCGCTGACCACCGGGATGGTCGAGGTCGCCGCGCGCGCGGCCTGGTTGCCCGCGCCGTGGGTGACGATCACCGCCGGGTTGGACTGCACGATCTCGCGCATGATGTCGGGCAGGCGGTCGGCCTTGTTGTCGAGCTCGCGCAGTTCAAAGATCAGGTTCTTGCCTTCGACGTAGCCGAGTTCGCGCAGACGCTTGCGAAAGGCATCGACCCGGTCAGACTGGGTGCGCATGGAACCTGGGGGTCAGCAGCACCACGCGCGGGGTCGCCGGTGTGGTCTGGGCGATTGCAGCGAAGGGCGCCTGGAGCGTGATGGCGCCGAGCGCGCCGATCAATTTGAGACGGTGGTGCATGTCGTCTCTCCTCTAATGAATGGTGAACAATGGCTTGCACCAAGAGTGCGCCTGACGAACGCGCTCCTGCCAAGGCCTGCAGGCCGATGGCCGGTGCTGTGGTGAGGATGAGAAAAGCAATGTTTCATTCGATCACCCGGTCAGCGCGGATCAACACTGGCCGCGGAATCCTCACGCCGGGTGCGCAGCCATCCAATGGTTTGCGCCATATGTGTTTGGTGCGTTGCGCCATGCTGACTCCCCGCTTGCGCGTTGATGTACTCCGCAGGCGTGCCGGACGCCCACAGTTGACCCTCATTAACGCACGGCGCGGCACTGGTGCATAGTGAATATGCACACTCTGGAGTGTGAAATTACTACCTGTTTTGCCGGCGGGGAGCCTTGGTGACGACCTGTGGCGCTGCAATCTGCGGTACAGCCAAAACAGCACGCAGTGCGGATTGAATCGGTGCCGGGAGAATTAACTACGACTGGTGTTCTGCATCCCGGGCCGCAGCCGTTCTGCGCGGTCTGCGCAATGATGACTACCACGCCGCCGGCAGTCATGGCAATGCCGTCTCAAGACTGGTTCAGCAATCGCTCGGCATCAGCCAACTGGTCGAGCAGGGTCTGGAACGATAGCGGCTCGGATACAAACATCGGACGCATCCGCTGGTAGTCCGCCTGCAGCGGCGCGATGCGTTCCGGCGGCGGCACCAGACGAAAACTGCCGGGCCGGGCGAGGTCGTAGCGCGCCCAGCTGCGTGCGAAATACTTGCTTTTCCATTCCACCACACGTCGTGCCAGTGCCGCATTCATCAAATTGTGAATGCCCGCCGGATGCCGCAACAAGGCAGCCATGTCCGCATAGTGCCGCGCGTACCGGTCTGGCATGACCAACGCTGCCGGGCGGTGAAATTCAGCATGCAAAATGGTGGCCTTCTCCCAAAAAGTCCGCTCCAGTTCAAGCGCCACCACATCACACTTCCAATCGGTGAAGGCTGCGGGAAAGGCATCGGCAATCCAGGGCTTGACCGGGTGTAATCCAAACGGGCGTTGATCGGTCAGCGAACCAAGTTCCAGTTTGACAGTTCGTTTGAGATAGTCAAACCCGGATGCCAAAACGCCAGGGTATTGAAACAGCAACACCGGGGAGCGCGATACAGTGTCTTCTTCAAACTCAAGCCAGTGTGCTCCGGCTGGCGGCTTGCCCAGGCGCGACCGGATAGCCTGCTCCAGACCGGGAGCAAGCTGATCGCGGGTGTAGCGCAAGCATTTTTCCTGCATGTCGCGCATGGCGGCATCGCGCCGGGTGCGGCTCGGCAATGTCTCAAACATGGTTTCGTCAATGCCGATCAATTCAGGCGGCAGACCCAAGTCAATGTCTTCAGAAAAACGGTCAATGACGCCAAACACCTTGGACAATGACGTTCCGCCCTTGAACACCATCTTGGCGGCGTCCCCCCCAGGCAACACGCCCGAGAAAAGGCGCTGCAGCAGCCAACAGACCCAGAAGTCTTTTTCCAGCATCACCGGCGAAACCTGCAGGCGCTGGGCGGCCTCGCCGAACGCAAGTCTGCGCTCGGCGGGCGGCAAGGACAAAAAATTAGACATGACTCTGCTTGCGCCGCGCAGATCTGCCTGTTGTCTTACTCGCGGTCTTACTAGCAGTTTTGCGAGGAGGCTTACCGGCAGGCTTGCCCACAGTCTTACCGGCACGCTTCACCGCGCTCGTGCCACCCGGACGGGCAGCCACCGGC
>JANNCZ010000722.1:0-6138 GCA_031387185.1 Burkholderiales bacterium | reverse complement strand
CGAGCTCCGCGCCGGCAACATCACTGAGGAAGATTGGCAGGAAGTCGAAGACGGCATCGCACGCTCGCCCGGCCATTGCATGACCATGGGCACCGCCAGCACCATGACCAGCGCCGCCGAAGTGCTCGGCTTCACGCTGCCCGGCGCGGCGTCGATCCCGGCGCCCGATTCGCGCCACGCACAGATGGCCTCGCTGACCGGCAAAGCGATTGTCGAGATGGTGTGGGAAGACGTCAAGCCAAGCGACTTCCTCTCTGCCGCGTCGTTCGACAACGCGGTCACTGCGGTACTCGGTCTCGGTGGCTCGACCAATTCCATCGTGCACCTGGTGGCGATGGCCAAGCGCGCCGGCATCAACCTGACGATTGACCGCTTCGACGAACTCGCGCGCAAGACGCCGGTGATTGCCAACCTGCGGCCTTCGGGCGCGTATTTGATGGAAGATTTTTATTACGCCGGTGGCCTGCGTGCCTTCCTCACGCAGTTGGGTGATCTGCTCGACGGCAGCGCCAGGCAGTGCAATGGCAAGACGCTGGCCGAGAACATTGCGGGCGCGCAGGTCTACAACGCGGACGTGATCCGCCCGCGCAGCAACCCGCTGGTTGCCAAAGACGGCCTCGCGGTGCTGCGCGGCAACCTCGCCCCCGAAGGCGCGATCATCAAGCCGGCGGCGATGGAGCCGAAGTTCTACAAACATCAGGGCCGCGCGGTGGTGTTCAAGGACTACAACGACATGAACGCGCGCCTCGATGATCCGAACCTCGATATCGACGAGAACTGCGCCATCATTTTGCAGAGCGCCGGCCCGCAGGGTGCGCCCGGCATGCCCGAGTGGGGCCAGTTGCCGATTCCGCAAAAGATCCTCAAGAAGGGCGTGCGCGACATGCTGCGCATTTCCGACGCACGCATGAGCGGCACCAGCTACGGCGCCTGCGTGTTGCACGTAACACCCGAGTCACACGTGGGCGGCCCGCTGGCGCTGGTGCAAGACGGCGACATGATTTCACTCGACATCGAGGCGCGCCGCATCGACGTGCTGATCAGTGCCGAGGAAATGGCCAGGCGCAAGGCGGCCTGGAAGGCACCCGAACCGAAATTCACGCGCGGCTACGGTGTGTTGTACCTCAAGCACGTCCAGCAGGCCGACAAAGGCTGCGACTTCGACTTTCTCGAGCCCGACCAGATTCAAAAACAAGACGGTGAGCCCGAGATTCATTGAGCCGAGTCGCCCGTTGAAGCCCGATCTTTATCTCCAGCAACAACCGCCCCGCTCTGCGCGGGGTGCGCCTCGAAAGCCGTTCACCATGATCCGCTCGTTGTGCACATTGGTTTCCGTATTGATACTGCCCCTGTGCGCCGCGTTCGCAACACCATACGCCGCCGCGCAGGGTTACCCGAATCGCTCCGTCACCATGTTCGTGCCGTTTCCACCCGGTGGCGGTACCGACGTCGGCGCACGCCTGATCGCACAGCGACTCACCGCGAAGTGGGGTCAATCGGTGGTGGTGGAAAACCGCGCCGGCGCTGCCGGCATTGTCGGCATGGAAGCGGCGGCGAAGGCCAAGCCGGATGGCTACACCTTCATCATGGGCAACGTCGGCACGATCGCCATCAACAACTCGCTCTACAAGAAGCTGCCTTACGACCATGAAACGGCCTACGCGCCAATCAACTTCGTCGCCGACTTGCCGCTGGTGATGCTGGCCTATCCCGGCCTTGCGGCGAAAACGCCCAAGGACATCATCGCGATGGCCAAGGCGGAACCTGGCAAGGTCACCTTTGCCAGTTCCGGCGCGGGCGGCGCGCCGCACCTGGCGGCAGAAATCTTCGAGGACATGGCCGGCATCAAGATGCTGCACATCCCCTACAAGGGCGGCGGCCCGGCGGTCACCGACCTGATGGCCGGGCACGTCAACATCTTGTTCACTACCGTGCTCGAAGCGGTTGGCCACGTCAAGAGCGGAAAGCTGCGCGGCATGGCGGTCACCAGTGCCGCGCGCTCACCGGCCCTGCCAGACGTGCCCACCGTGGCCGAGGCGGCCCTGCCCGGTTTTGACACCGGTTCGTGGATCGGCCTGTTGGCACCGGCCGGCACGCCGCAGGCCATTGTCGAGAAGATCGCCATCGACGTGCGCGATATCGTCAGCGAAGCCGAGACGCGCGAGAAATTCATCTCGCAAGGCGCGCTGCCACGTGCCATGAGCCACGCGCAGTTCGTCGCCTTGATTGCTGCCGAGAAAAAGCGCTACGCCAAGCTGATCGCCGACAAAAACATTCGCACTGAATAGTTTCGCTTCTTCAGTTCATCACCGAATAGTGTCGATGCTTCAGTTCATTTACGTTTCAGGGAATCTCCGCATGACCCCCACACTTTCGCGCCGCAACGCGGTGCACACCATCGGTGCCGCCGCAATGGCGTCCGCCATGTGTTCCCCCTTCTTCGCGTTCGCGCAAGAAGGTCCCTGGCCAAGCAAGCCCATCAGCTACATCGTACCGTTCACCGCAGGCGGCTCGACCGACGTGATCGGCCGCACCGTCGCTACCAGGTTGGCCGAAGTGCTCAAGCAACCCGTGGTGGTGGACAACAAACCTGGCGCGGCGGGCGCTGTGGGCGCGAGCTTCGTCGCGAAGGCTAAACCGGACGGCTACACCCTTTTCGGCGGCACCATCAGCACCCACGCGATCAACGCCAGCCTTTACAAGAACCTCTCGTATGACCCGGTGAAGGATTTCGAACCGGTCACACTGGTGGCGACGCTGCCCAACGTCTTGTATGTGAATCCTGGTCTCGGCGTCAACACCGTGGATGCGCTGATTGCGCTGCTAAAGAAGGACACGAACAAACGTACCTTCGCTTCCTCCGGTTCGGGCACCTCGACCCATCTCGCCGGTGAATTGCTCGCCGACCTGATCGGCGTCGAGCTGCGCCACATCCCCTACAAGGGCACCCCCCCCGCCATGCTCGATGTGTCATCGGGTCAAGTGACCTTCATGTTTGACCAGATGACGGCCGGGCTTTCCCTCGTGCAAGCGGGCAAGCTCAAGGTGATTGCGGTCACCACTGCCAGACGCATGGCGCTTGCACCCACTATCCCGACGATGATCGAATCCGGCGTCAAGGATTTCGACATGGCCTCGTGGCAGGCGATCTACGCGCCCAAGGGCACGCCGGCCGCCATCGTCGCGCGTCTCAATGCCGAGATCGTGAAAATCCTCAAAGGGCCGGAAGGCGACAAGCTCGGCAAGCAATTCGGCATGGAGATCGTCGCGAGCACACCCGCCGAACTCGCGGCGCATATGGCAAAGGAAATTCCGCGTTGGGCAGCCCTCGTCAAAAAATCCGGCGCGACGGCAGACTGATGCGATGAACCCCACCACTCTCGCCCTGCTCAAGAAAACCAGCGTCGCCACGCTCTGCACGCAGCTCTTCAAACGCGGCTTGCGCAACATTTACATTCAGGGCGTGGCACGCATGACCACGCCCTCCGAAGAGAAGTGGGGGGGCAACATGGTCGGCCCGGCCTTCACCATGCGCAGCATCCCCGCGCGCGAAGACCTCGACCAGCTCTCAGCGTTTGACAACCCCATGCATCCGCAACGCCGCGCAATCGAATCGGTGCCGCCGGGCCATGTGCTGGTGCTCGATTGCCGCGGCGAGAAGCGCGTGGCTTCAGGCGGGCAAATTCTCACCACGCGCCTGATGATTCGCGGCGGTGCCGGCCTGGTGTCGGATGGCGCGATCCGCGACAGCGGCGCCATCAGCAAAATGGATTTCCCGGTCTACACCGCCGGCAACAGCGCGCCGCTCAACCTGATCCACCATCACGCGCTCGATCAAAACGTGCCGATTGGCTGCGGCGGCGTGGCGGTGTATCCCGGTGACATCATCGTCGGCGATGACGAAGGTGTGGCAGTGATTCCCGCGCATCTGGCCGATGAAGTCGCGCGTGATGCGGCCGAGCAAGAGGTGATGGAGCAGTTTTTGCTGGAGCGTATCGAAGGCGGTGCCACTCTTCCCGGCACCTATCCGCCCAATGACGAAGTGCGCGCGGCATTTGCTGTGTGGCGCAAGGAGCGCGGGCTGTAGCACTGCGCCAAGTACGGCAACGTTGCGAACAGCGCAGCAACAAGCCGGCAACTGCCGGAAGTTCACTCAGTGCCGCAACAAGCGCAGATCGGTGATGAACTCCGTTGGCGCGCCGACGCTGATGCGGGCAAACGAGGGATGCAGTGGATTGAGCAGGTAGTTGGTTTCCGCGGGGATCACCGCACTGGGCACCGCAAGTACCGCGCTGGAGCGGCGTTCAGCCCACGCGCTGCCCAATGTCTGCAAGTCCGGACGCGCGTCTGGGCCACGCCAGACGGGAGGCAACTGATCTGGGGTAATTACTTCAATTTTCAGATTGCTCGGCAGCGTCGCCGCGATCAATTGATAGCGGGCGCGCAGGGGATCATCCTGCACCAGCATTTCCAGCACCGCCAGCGACTGGCTGCCCGCCGTGTACACCATCGGCACGCCCTTGCGGTTCCAGCGGCCGCCGTAGAGCCGTGCGCCTTCGCCGGAAAAAGCCGACGTTGCATAACGCGGCGTCAGCAAGCGCCAGACCACCGTCATGGGGCGTCAGGCGCGCGCGGTCAGGCAAACACGCCGTGTTCGATACGGCCGAGTGTGTCCATCACACTGTCTGCACCGATGCCGGTGTCAAGCAACGAAAGTGGTGTCGCGCCGCCCAGCGCGGCATTCGGAGACTTCAGCCAGTCGAGGCTCGCATCCACATCCTGGAATACTTCCTCTGCACGCTCGGCCACTTGCGCCAGCCGCACCAGTTTGGCCGACTCCTCGCGGTTGAGCACACCTTCCTGCTTGCGCCGCGCCAGGGTGCGCGCTGGAATATCCAGCGCTGCCGCCAACTCAGCCTGAGTCACGCGCATGGCAGTGACCAACGCATCCACCGCTGCCGGCGAAATGCCCTTGCGAATCAGCGCCACCCAATCGAGGGCGGTGCGCGGATGGGCGGTGAGCACTTTCCTGCCGCCCAGAAGCAATTCGGCAGAGAATGAGGCGGTCGCGGTGCTCATGGAATCACTCCGGGGTTGGCCATTTGGCCGTCATTGTACGCAATTTTGGCATACGTCGAAAGTGGAGCGCACACGGGAGCGAACAGGGGCCATTGCCGCCCGCAAAACCCAAGTCATGCACAGACGAACGGCTCAATCCCGGTACGATGGATCGATCCGGTCCAGCATGCGCAACAGCCCCGGCCACTCCAGCCGTCCCAGAGGGCTGGCACCATCGGTGTACTGCTCGATTTTGGCTTTGGAAAAACCGCGCTCCGCAATCTGCCGCGCAACACGCTTCGACGGCATGGTGAGCTTCTCGCCACTGGCCAGCGCATCGACCTGCGCCTGCATCGCTTTCTCCAGATGCCACATCATCGAGAACGCCTGGCCCGCGCTCTCGCCGGCAACCAGCGTGCCGTGGTTGCGCAGGATCATCACCGGCTTGTCGCCCATGTCATTGGCGAGACGCGCGCGCTCATCGAGATCGAGCGCGAAGCCTTCACTGTCGTGATACGCCACCTTGTCATGAAACAGCATCGCATGCTGTGACAGCGGCAGCAGGCCGCGCTTCATCATCGACACCGCCATGCCGGCACGCGTGTGCGAGTGAATCACGCAAGCCGCGTCGGGGCGCGCGGCGTGGATTGCGCTGTGGATCACAAACCCGGCACGGTGGATGCGGTGCGGTGAGGCATCAACGTTGTTGCCCTCAAGATCGACCTTCACCAGACTCGACGCTGTGATTTCGTCAAACATGAAACCGAACGGGTTGAGCAGATAGTGATGCTCGCTGTCCGGCACGCGCAACGAGATGTGGGTGTAGATCAGATCGGTCCAGCCATAGTGCGCGGCGAGACGGTAGCAAGCGGCGAGGTTGATGCGTGCATCGCGCTCGGCGGTGCTGATGCGGGATTTTGATCCGATGGCGCCAATGCGTTTGACTGCGAGTCCCATGGTGTGATCTCCGGTTCAGTTATTTCATATTGTCGCTTACCGCTGGTTGCCAGAGCGGGAGATGGGCGCCGTACCACTGCTTGCCGCCAATGCCGCTGCGCGCGCCAGCAAGCGCTGCGCCGT
>JANNCZ010000719.1:0-3237 GCA_031387185.1 Burkholderiales bacterium | reverse complement strand
TTTCGACAATCCAGGAACGCATGATCAACTGGTCCCAGTGCGTGGCGATCTCGCGGCAGTCCCACACGTGCGGGCCGACCACCTTGTGGCACACCTGTTTCGACAGCGCTACCGACATCGATTCCATCTTGCGGTCGGTGTGGTCTGAACCGAGGCCGAGCCACAAACCATCGCGCATCGAGAACAGCACCGGTTCGACTTCACCCGAGGTGTCGGGGCCGAGCACTTGCAGATGCGTGTCCTGCGTGATGTTGCAGGCCACGATGCGGTAGTACACCGGCATCGCGGAAGGACGCTTGACGCCGAGCGCTTCGAGTTCGCGCACATGATGTTCGAGCGCCTGGTGGTCGCGGCCAGTCCAGCCGGCGACCACCAGATCACTCGGCGCGAAGTCGAATGCGTTGGGCGAGATTTTCGAGAACCGGTGAAACCGGAGTTCCTGAGCCATGTAGAGTCGCCGAGCCGCTGGAAGAATGCCACATTGTAGGGAAAATTCTTGTGACCGTCAGGGTTGTGAGCGCAAGAGGGTAGCGCATCGTGCGACAAGCCAGTAATCTACCGGGAGAAGAGTTTTACCCGAAACCTGCTGCTGCGGCACATCGCCATTGCAGGAACACAGCCTGTGGGAAGTAAAAATCATCGAATGCTCAAGCGACGCGAAATGATCAAAGCCATGTCCATAGTGCCCATGGGTATGGCGACAGTCCCCGGCGCGGCCGTCGCACAAGCAGCCCGGCGCGCCGCCAACAACGGCAGCTGGACCATACCCGATGAAGCCGCGCCCCACAAACGTACCTGGATGGCATTTGGCGCCAGTGCGACGATCTGGGGCAAAAAGCTGCTGCCCGATGTGCAGCGCAATCTGGCCACACTGGCACGTACCATCGCCCGCTACGAGCCGGTGACGATGCTGGTGCGCCAACATGAAGTCACCTTGGCCCGCGAACTGACCGCATCCGCCGTAGAGCTCGTGGTGTGCGCGCTTGACGATCTCTGGGTGCGCGATACTGGACCGGTGTTCTTGGTCAATCGCCATGGGCACAAGGCCGCTCTCGATCTCAACTTCAACGGCTGGGGCAACAAACAGGCCCACGCCGAGGACGCCAAAGTAGCTGCCGTGATCGCTCGCCGGGCGGGCGTGCCCGGACTGAACACCAAGCTGGTGCTTGAAGGTGGCGGCATTGAAACCGATGGCCAAGGCACCGCCATCATCAGCGAGAGTTGCGTAGTCAATGCCAATCGCAACCCTGGCCTGTCGAAGGCGCAGATTGATGCCCAGCTCAAGGCCTTGCTGGGGCTGGAGCACATCGTCTGGTTGCCCGGCATAAAGGGGCGCGATATCACCGATGGCCACACCGACTTCTATGCCCGCTTCGTGCAGCCCGGCGTGGTGTGTGCCGGCCATGACGCCGATCCGCAATCGTTCGACCACGAAGTCACCAGGCGCCACCTCGCGTTGCTGCGTGGCGCCACCGACGCCCGCGGCCGCAAACTGCAAGTCATCGTGCTCCAGGCTCCCGGCACGGTGCGGGCCAAACATGAGAACAAAGAGTTCGCCGCTGGTTACGTTGGGTTTTACGTCTGTAACGGCGCGCTGATTGCCCAGGAGTTTGGTGACCAGCGTGCCGACCTGGCAGCACGTGATGCTCTGCAGCGAGCCTTTCCGGGCAGGGATGTCGTGCAAATCAACATGGATGCCATCGCCGCTGGCGGCGGCAGCATTCACTGTGCGACCCAGCAAGAGCCGGCGGTTTAGGTTTCACTATCTTTGGGGCGGCCTCAAAAGCCTTGGTGGGAGCGGTTCTTGCGGCATGATGGCCGAAGAAGCGCATGCGCTGGACTTGGGCGCGCGGTGAGTCAATGCGTGCGGCTTTCGTGCTGTCAATCGTCTGTTGATCATTCCAAAAAATATGACAGCCTCGCAAGGGGCATGTTTTTTGTCATGATGTAAGAAACTCTCAATGATTGGCGCGCGGCGTGCTGCTCTTCGATGCGCTGAACAGAAGTGCCAGTCCGGCAATCACGGTGACGCCACCGGCGATCATTCCCGCAGTGATGATTTCGTTCAGGAACAGCTTGCCCCACAACATGCCGAACACGGGAATGAGCATCGTGACCGAGAGCGCCTTGACGGGACCGGCAAGGGTCATCAAGCGGTAATAGAGCAGGTAAGCGACCGACCCGCACGCGAGGCCGATGACGCTGATGTGAAACCACACCATCGGTGAATACACGGCGGTGGCGGGGCCGGTGAACAGGGCCGGTGCGCACAGCAAGCCGGCGAGCAACTGGCTGCCGCCGGCAATCGCCGTCGGTTTGGCTTGTTGCAGCTTGAGTTTGATATAGACGCCCCCGAGGCCGTAGCAAACGGTGGCGGCGACGCAGGCGCCGATCGCGGCGAGGGTTTGTGCATTGATCGGGACCGGGCCACCGCGCGTGATCATGGCTACGCCCAGCATGCCAAGCACGAGGCCGGCCAGCTTGCGCAGCGTGAGACTGTCGCCAAGAAAAATCGCAGCGAACACGGCGCCCCAGAGGGGCGCCATCGAATTGATGATGGCAAGGTAGGAGCCCGGCAGCGTCAGTGCCGCGAAGCTGAACAGGCTGAACGGGATGGCCGTGTTGATCAGGCCGAGCGCGAGATAGGGCTTCCAGTACACGCGCCAGTTCGCATCGAAATGGGTGAACAGCATCCAGACACCCAAGCCAGCGCCGCCCAGCAGCAGCCGCCATTCGGTGGTGACAAATACGCCGATGTTGGAGGCCAGCACCCGTGTGTAGATGAAGGCGCCGCCCCAGATGGCGCTCAGAGCGAGCAGTTCAAGATAGAGGCGTGGTGTCATCGGGTTGCAGTGTAGTGGCGCCGCATCATTGCCATGCGCCGGAATCGGACTCGCAATTGCGGTGGCAGCGGCAGCGGCGGCGCGCCCGCGCGCGCATCGTTGTCAAGAACGCAATACCGGTTTCTGGTGCGCGTCGAGCGCACGCTCTTCAGCGCTGGGCTGGCGGGTAATACTGCGGCGCTTCGGCACGGTCAAACATGCCGTAGTCGCGCTCCACTTCACAGATGCGAAAGCGGTACGCGGGCGCACCGATGCGGCAGTTTTCGGTGACTTCAAGCGCTGTCGGGTAACCGGGCACCGTGACAAGGTGGGCAAATTCGCCGGCGCGGTTGATGCTCTCGAAGCGCTCGTGGTTGCAACCAGCGGGTGCTTCTAATTCGCCGCTGACCGATTC
>JANNCZ010000708.1:0-11540 GCA_031387185.1 Burkholderiales bacterium | reverse complement strand
GCCAGCCAAACGGTCGCCTTGGCGCACGTCGGGAAAAACGCGCGTCAGCAAGGGCAGCCAGGCTGCGCGCTCGGCCTCGGTGCCGATACCCAGCGCGGCGATCGCATCGATGCTGCGCTCGGCAATCTTGATGCCCTTGAGGTCGCGCGCATAGGTCAGCTCCAGCGCGTGTGGCTGATCGGCAGTGAACTTGCCTTCGGGCGCGAACAGTACGCCGTCGTAGACATGGAAGCCAAACCAGGTGAAGCGGCCCTGACCCACCATCGCTGCCCTGGGGATCAACGCGCGAATGTGCGCGCCAAATTCCGCAGTTTGCGTATTGGTTTGCGCACTCACCTGCGCAGCCACCAGGGCCGAACCAGCGGCATACAGCGCCGCGGTGAAGACGCCCTTTGCCAAGGGTGTCAATGCAGCAGACTTACTGCGCATGACGCAACTCAAACTGAATCACATCCGTTGAACCGGCGTTAAAGGCGCCTTCGCAATACGCGAGATAAAACTCCCAGAGCCGAACAAAGCGTTGATCGAAACCCTGCTCCCGCACTCGCGGCAACACGTCCATAAACGCGGCACGCCAGCGCTTGAGGGTCTCGGCGTAGTCGCGGCCAAAACGCAGGCTGCTGCCCGGTGTCAGACCGGCCGCTGCGGCACGCGCCAGAAACTCGGTGGGTGAGGGCAACATGCCGCCGGGAAAAATGTACTGCTGAATGAAATCCGTGCCCACGCGGTAACGCGCAAACAGGGCCTCGTCAATCGTGATCGACTGCACCAGCGCACGCCCGCCCGGCTTGAGATTGCGTTTGACGGCGGCAAAGTAGACATCCCAGTATTGCTCGCCAACCGCTTCAAACATTTCGATCGACACGATGTGATCAAAAGCACCGTGCGCCTTGTCTTCAAAGTCACGGTAATCGGTCAGGAGGAACTCGGCCTGTGTACCAAGGCCCGCTGCGTCGAGCCGCGCCCGCGCCCAATCGAGTTGCTCGGTGGATAGCGTCAGACCCGTGACATGTGCGCCGCATTCGCGAATCGCCGTCTCGGTAAAGCCGCCCCAGCCACAGCCAATTTCGAGAATGCGGGCCCCGGGTTTCACCTGCAGTTCACGCAAGATGCGCCGGTATTTGGCCAGCTGCGCGTCCTGCAAGCTCAAGTTGCGGTCACCATCAAACAGCGCGCTGGAGTAGGTCATCGACCGATCGAGCCAGAGCTGGTAAAAATTGTTGCCCAGGTCATAGTGGGCCTCAATGTTTTTCTTTGCGCGCTGCTTGGTGTTGGCGTTGAGCCAATGCCGCACGCGGTAGACCAGGTTACCGAGCCATGAGCCGTAGATCGCGCTCTCCATCGCGCTGCGGTTGCGGCAAAACAATTCGATCAGACCAGGCACGTCATCGCACTGCCAGCGGCCTTCCATCCAGGTTTCGGCGAAGCCGATGTCACCGCTCTTGAGACAGCGTTGCAGCACGTCCCAATCGGCCAGCGTGATGCGCACGGCCGGGCCGCTGCCGGCATGACCGAAAGTTTGGTGAAAGCCCTGCGGGCCGTCGACGGTGAGCATGCCGCCTTCGAGGCGCTGCAAAAAACTGAAGATGGCGCGTGCGGCGTAAGGGGCGCGCTGTGCCGTGCTGGCGCGGCCGGCGTTGCGCGCAGGCATCGTGGCGGTAGTGTGGGTATTCATGAGCGTTGGAAGGAGGAGTGATGAATGGGTGACGGGTAGCGGGCAATGAGGGCGCAATGGCACTTGCAACGGCACTTGCAACGCAGGTGCGCCGCGCTCAACGCGTGACAAATGCGGCGGGCATGGCGGGTTTGCGATAGAACGGCACGCGCTTGAGCCACAGGCGCAGCGCCTGCCAGTGAATGCGTGCGACGACGCCAAAGGTCATCAGCGGATGCCGCACGCACGCGGCCAGCAGCGCGCGCGCCGTAAATGCATGCGCGGTGCCGCTGATGCTGGTGTGAATCAGGTCGCCGCCCGCATCGTGATAATCGATGCGCGCGACGCTGCGGGATGGGTTGCCTTGCGCGTTCGCGCTCTTGTCGAAAAAGCGAAAGCGGTAGCCGCCCTCGATGGCGCAAAACGGCGACACATGAAACACCTTGCGCGCGGTGAGCAACTGGCCGTTGTGGATCACCGGCGCGGCATCCGGCTCTGCATCCAGCAAATAGCAATGACGCTCACCAAAGGTGTTGTTCACTTCAGCCACCACCGCGCGCAGCACGCCATCAGCACGATGACAAAACCAGAAACTCACCGGATTGAACACGAAGCCGAGCACGCGCGGAAAGCATTGCAGAACGATCTCGCCATCGGCGTCATCGACCCCTTCGCGTTTGAGCAGCGCGCGCACCCACACCAACAAATCGCCGCCGTCGCCGTGATCGGCCTGATGAAACGACAGCAGATTGAAGCGATCCACCGAGAACACCGCGTTCGACAGTTCGCCGAGACGGTGCAGCGGAAACTTGAGATAGAACACGCCGTAACGAAACGCGTTTGCCGCCGGGCGCACGCGCCGGTGCAGCACTTCGCCGCGATACAGCCAGGATTGGGTGGGTGCCGCTGCGTGCTGTGCCGCACTCTGCGGAGCGGTGGTGCTGTTGGTCATGCTGCTGCGCGCAAAGGCAAAGAGTGCTGCGGCACGCCGGTTGCTCCGTCAGTTTGTGACGTTGGGCCGGCGCGACGTGGCGTTGCAGCGCTACCCGCAGGCATAGCCGCCTGAATTTGCGCCGCCGCTGCCTGCCCCGCAGCAGCGCCGTCTTCATGAAACCCATAGCCGCACCAGGCACCGGCAAACCAGATGCGGTCAACGCCTTGAATCGAGGGCAGCCGCTGTTGCGCCGCAATGGCCGCCTGATCGAACACCGGATGCGCGTACGCAATGCGTTGAATCACTTTTGATGCATCAGGCTGCCTGAACGGATTGAGCGTCACCATCACCGGCGTGGTGAAAGGCAATGGCTGCAACTTGTTGATGAGATACGTGACGGCAACCGCACGTTGATCAAGCGTGTCGGTGTCTTGCGATAAATAGTTCCACGCGGCCCACGCGGCACGGCGCTGCGGCAGCAAGGCGGTGTCGGTATGCAGCCACGCCACGTTGGGCTGGTACCGGATGGCGGACAGTACGGAAGTCTCGCCAGCCGAAGGGGCGTTGAGCAGCGCCAGCGACTGATCCGGGTGGCAGGCCATCACCGCTGCATCGAACTGTTCGGTGCCACCGGCACTCGTCACTCGCACACCGTTGCCGTCACCCGCATGCGTGACTGCCTGCACCGGATGATTCAAACGCGCATCGGGTTGTGTCGCCAGAATGCGGCGGACGTATTCGCGCGCGCCGTTCTGCACCGTGAACCATTGGGGGCGGTTACTCACCTGCAACAACCCGTGGTTGTGGCAGAAGCGCGCGAACGTGGCGAACGGATAGGCCAACATGGTTTCGGTCGGACACGACCAGATCGCGCCGGCCATTGGCAACAGGTACCAGTCGCGAAATGCGCGGCTGTAGTGGCCGCTGTCGAGGTAGGAGCCGAGCGATTGGGCAGATCGCTGCCCGCCGAGCGCAACTACAGCCGCATCACGATTGAAACGCATGATGTCGCGCAGCATCGCCCAGAAGCGCGGCTTGAACAGATTGGCGGGTTGCGCGAACAGGCTGGCCATACTGGTGCCGGCCCATTCGATCTCGCGCCGTGCGCCACCCAGGCTCACTGAAAACGACATCTCGCTCTTCGCCACCGGCACCCCGAGCGCGGTGAACAGGCTGATCAGCTTGGGGTAAGTGCGCTCGTTGAAGACCAGGAAGCCGGTATCGACCGGGTGGGTGATGCCATCGAGCGTCACGTCGATGGTGTGGGTGTGCCCGCCGAAATGGCTGCCCGCTTCAAACAGGGTCACGCGATGGCCGCTCTGCACCAGCGCGTGCGCGCACGCAAGGCCGGCAATGCCGCTGCCGATCACCGCGATACGGGGAGTAACAGAGAGGATATTCATGAGGAGACCTGCGTGTTACGCAACAGCGCGCTGTCTGGATGGGCGTGTGACAGGCCTGCGCGCTACTACCCCCGGCGGGCGGGCCGAACATCCGGGCCGCAGGCGACAGGGCAATTGGAAAAAGGGATAAGTCACGGGGAGAAGCTGGCCGGGCGAAGGAGGGGGGGATCCCCCGGCCAGCTTCTTTGTCCCCGTGACTTATTTGGGGCCGCTGCCGCCCACTCAGGTGGCGAGCTTGTCTTGCACGCGCTTGTCCACATCAATGCGGGCACAGGCGGAATGGTTGTGGATCGACTCAAAATTTTCTGATTCGACCGTGTAGGCACTGATGCGCGCATCTGCCTGCAAGTCGAGCGCGATGTCGCGCACCAGGTCTTCAACAAATTTTGGGTTGTCGTAGGCGCGCTCTGTCACATATTTTTCGTCGGTGCGTTTGAGCAATCCGTAGAGCTCACATGACGCAGCGCGTTCGGCAACGGCCGTCAGATCACCGATGCCGATTGCCATTGCGCCGGCCGGCAAATATGCGGCGAGCAGCACGTTGATGGTCACGTGTGAGCGCTGGTTGTGTGCGCCGTAGGCGGAGATTTCTTTGGAGCAGGGGCACAGGCTGGTCACCGGTGTGAGCACCTGCAGCCATTGCTCCAGCGGTTGCGCAGCCGATCTTTTTTCGCAGCGCAGGGTCACGTCATAGTCCAGCAGACTTTTCACACCCGACACCGGCGCGGTCTTCTCCACAAAAACCGGAAAGCGCATTTCGATGTAGCCGGTCTGCGCTTCAAGCCGCTCCAGCATGTCATCGAACATGTCAGCCACGCGGGACACGGACAACTCACGCCCATGGCGCTCGAGAATCTCGATAAAGCGTGACATGTGAGTGCCTTTTTGTTCGGGCGGCAGACCCACGTACATATCCACACTGGCCACCGTCACCGACGGCGTGCCATCGGCCGCCAACAGGCGCAACGGATGGCGAATGCTGCGAATGCCCACCCGGCCGATCGCGATTTGGCGCGTATCGGTGGCGGACTGCACATCAGGCAAGGGAAGTCGTTCTGGAGCGTTCATTTCGATAGTATATGATTGATATTGCGTTTTTGTCTAGGTCAATATATCATATATTAACAATATTTGCGCTGAAAGTTCAATAAAATTCTATATTGACATAGACAATATTCCAACTTTTGCTATAGCTGTTCCATACAAGTGATTGATTTTCAAGCGCTCCAGCGGTCTCCGTAAGCCTCCCACACAGTCAACCAGCGCGAACCGAATGATCGACACCCCACTTGGCCCCCCTGCTCTCGCGACTGCCGCCATCGGCATTGGCGCAGTTGAGCGCGAGCTGGGCTTGTCGAAAGACACGCTGCGCATCTGGGAGCGCCGCTACAGCTTCCCCACGCCGCTGCGCGACGCCTTTGGCGAGCGTGTTTACGCTCCGGATCAAGTAGACAAGCTGCGTGTGATCAAGCACCTGATGGATCAAGGCATGCGCCCGGGCAAACTGATGCATCACAGCCTGGCCGAACTGCGCGATTTGCGCCAGGCGCATGTCAGCGCCACCGGCCAGCCGGCGTCGGCTGAATGCACGGCGCTGGTAGAACTGGTGCGCGCGCACCGCATCGAGGACCTGCGTGGTGCGCTCGGGCAACAGTTGCTGCGGCACGGCCTGGCACGCTTCGTTGTCGAGATCGTCGCACCATTGAATCAGGCAGTGGGCGAAGCCTGGGTGAGCGGCGACCTCAAGATTTTTGAAGAGCATCTTTACACCGAGTCGATCAAAATTGTGTTGCGGGGTGCCATCGCGTCTGTGCCGCGCAGCCGCGGCTCGCCGCGCGTGCTGCTGACCACGTTGCCGCGTGAAGAACACGGTCTCGGCCTGTTGATGGCGGAAGCGGTACTGGCGCTCGAAGGCGCGCACTGTGTTTCGCTTGGAGTGCAAACGCCTTTGACCGATATCGTGCGCGCTGCCGTCTCGCAGCAGGCGGACATCGTCGCCCTGTCGTTCAGTGCGGCCTACGTACCCGGCCAGTTGCTCGACGGGCTCACGGGCCTGCGCGCTGCGTTACCTGCCGGCATCGAAATCTGGGCGGGCGGGTCAGCCATGACACAGTTACGGCGGCCTCCTGCGCAGATTCGGGTCATCGATAGCCTGGACAGCGTCGGCGCTGCCTTGGCGGCCTGGCGGCTGCGCAGTGCCGCCGCCTGATCGCCTGGCCACCACCATGTCCACCGGCCTGAAACGCCCGCCGCACTGCCGTACGCACTGCCGTACGCACTGCCGTAACTTGGTGCTGGTACTCGGCGACCAGCTCAATTTTGACAATGCCGCGCTGGCCGGCTTTGACAGCACGCAGGATGTGGTGCTGATGATCGAAGCACAGCTTGAAGGCGCGCAAGTCTGGAGCCACAAGGCCCGTATCGCCTTGTTTTTGGCGGCAATGCGCCATCATCGCGACGCCCTGCGCGCGCGCCGGTTTGCAGTGCATTACGTTGATCTGGATGCGGCCGGCGCGCGGTCATTGTGCGAAGTACTCAGCGCTGCGGTGCGCAGTTTTGCGGCACACCGGGTGATTGTGTGCGAGCCGGGGGCCTACCGGCTGCTCGCGGGGATTCAGGATGCCTGCGCGACGGCCAAGGTGGCACTCGATGTGCGCCCTGACAATCATTTTCTGCTCTCGACTGCTGAATTTGGCGCATGGGCCGCAGGCAAGAAGCACTTGCTCATGGAACTGTTTTACCGTCATATGCGCAAGCGCACTGGCATCTTGATGAACGGCACCACCCCCGAGGGGGGCACCTGGAATTTTGACAAGGAAAATCGCAAGGGTTTCCCGAAAACCGGGCCGGGCACGATTGCGCCGCCCGCGCAGTTTGCGCCTGATGCGCTCACGCGCGACGTGTTTGCCGCCGTGGAAAAATATTTTGGCGCCCACCCCGGCAGTCTCGCCCACTTTGCCTGGCCGGTCACGCGCGCGCAGGCGCTCATCGCCCTGGAGCGCTTCGTCACGGCGCGGCTTTCGCAGTTCGGGCCGTGGCAGGACGCGATGTGGAGCGGCACGCCCTATGGCTGGCACGCCTTGCTCTCCACCAGCCTCAACCTCAAGCTGCTTGACCCACGCGACGTAATCGATGCCGCTGTGGCGCAATGGCGCGCAGGACGCGCACCGCTTGCCAGCGTCGAGGGTTTCGTGCGGCAGATCCTCGGCTGGCGCGAATTCATTCGTGGTGTGTACTGGCACGAAATGCCCGGTCTCGCCACTGCCAATCACTTCAACCATCAGCGTGACTTGCCCAAATGGTATTGGAGCGGCGACACCCAGATGCAGTGCATGCGTGCAGCAGTGGGTCAAACACTCAGCCACAGCTACGCGCACCACATCCAAAGATTGATGGTGACCGGCAACTTTGCGCTGCTCGCAGAGGTCGAACCCCGGCAAGTATCAGACTGGTACCTCGCGGTCTATGTGGATGCAGTCGAGTGGGTGGAGTTGCCCAACACGGCCGGCATGGCGCTATATGCCAATGGCGGGCGCTTCACTTCGAAACCGTATGTGGCATCCGGTGCGTATATCAAGCGGATGAGCAACTATTGCAAAGGTTGCCGCTACCGGCCCGAACAGCGTCATGGCAAAGACGCCTGCCCGGTCACGCTGTTGTACTGGAACTTCATTGACAAGCACCAAAAATCCCTGGCGGGCAACATGCGTACGGCGCTCATGGCCAGCAACCTTGACCGGTTGCCGGCAGAAGAGCGCGCCGCCATCCGTGCTGACGCGGCGCAGCGTCTTTGTGCGCTCGATGCGCTGTAGCCAGAAAAACTGCGAGCCTGCGGCCGCAGCCACCGAAAGGAATCCCCATGCTCTATCCCGAATTGTTCAAATCCCTGGAGGCGGTGCGCTGGAACATGGCCACAGATGTGCCGTGGGCCACATTTGACGCGTCACGCCTGTCGGACGAGCAGGCACAGACCATCAAGATGAACGCCATCACCGAGTGGTCGGCGCTGGCGGCGACCGAGATGTTCCTGCGCGACAACCAGCACGACAGCGATTTTTCCGCTTTCATGAGCGTATGGTTTTTTGAAGAGCAGAAACATTCGCTGGTGTTGCTCGAATATCTCCGGCGCTTCCGCCCTGATCTGCTGCCGACCGAAGACGAATTGCACGCCGTGCGCTTTCCGTTTGATCCGGCGCCGGCGCTTGAAACCCTGATGATGCATTTTTGCGGCGAGATCCGGCTCAATCACTGGTACCGGCGCGCGTCCGAGTGGCACACCGAGCCGGTGATCAAGCAGATTTACGACCTGATTTCGCGCGACGAGGCGCGTCACGGCGGCGCGTATCTGCAATACATGAAGCGCGCGATTGTCAACTTCGGCGATCAGGCGCGCGGCGCGTTTGCGCGCATCGGCGTGCTGATGGCCTCGGCCAGCCGTACGGCGCAGGTGCTGCACCCGACCAACCTGCACGTCAACCAGTCACTGTTCCCCAACGACACGATCCAGTCACGCCTGCCCGGTCCGGCCTGGCTGGAAAAATGGCTGGACGCACAAATCAAATTTGACCGCGTCTGGGAGCAAAAAGTAGTCGAGCGCATATTGCACAATGTGTCGATCCTGTTCGGGCGCAGCTTTGCGTCAGTGCAAGACCTCAACCGCTACCGCAAGGAGTTGGCGCGCCGCATCGCGGATAAGCTGGAGGCTACAATCGGCGCTTCCAGCCTCTCCGCTCCTGCGCCCACTTGATCACTTTTTATTACGGTTCCGGCTCCGCGCCCGCCTGGCGCGTCTGGCTCGCACTTGAATACAAGGGCCTGCCCTACGAGTTCAAGCTGATGTCGTTTTCGGATGGCGACCTCAAGACACCGGCTTATCGCGCTCTCAATCCGCGCGGCAAGGTGCCGTTGATTGTCGATGGTGAATTCACCCTGGCCGAGTCCAACGCCATCGTCGAATATCTTGAAGAGCAATACCCGGCTACGCCCCGGCTGTTGCCCGGCTCGACGCGCCAGCGCTCGCAAGTGCGGCGCTGGGTCTCTGACATCGACGACAACTTTGGCAGCGCGCTCGCCAAGCTCACCGGCTGGGTGCTGTGGACACCGCAAGAGAAATGGAAAGAAGAGCGCATTGCCGAAGCGCGGCAGGCGGTGCTTGATGAGCTGGTGTGGATCGCCGGTCACATGGGCGGCGACTATGTGTCCGGTGACACGCTCTCGGCTGCGGACTTTGCGCTCTACCCGCAGATAGCCACGCTGGGACGCTGTGATTTGCGCAAACCAGATCTCGCCATGATGGCAGCGCGCCCCGCAAAAATTGCGGCGTGGGCGGCACGCATTGAGGCATTGCCTTATTTCGCCAAAACCATTCCGCCGCACTGGAAAGCCTGAGGCGCATGGTGCAGATGGTGCAGATGGCGCACGCAGCCCCGCTGTTCGAGTCCAAGCTCTGCGCATTTTCCGAACTTGCGGAGCGCGCGCGTGCATTGCCGCGTCCGCTGGTGTTCACCAATGGCGTGTTTGACCTGCTGCATCGCGGCCACGTCACCTATCTTGCGCAGGCGCGTGCGCTCGGCGCCAGCCTGATCATTGCGGTCAACAGCGATGCCTCAGTCAAGCGTCTGGGAAAAGGCGATGACCGCCCAATCAACACCGAAGCCGACCGCATGGCCGTACTCGCCGCGCTCGAATGCGTGAGCCTGGTGGTGTGCTTTGCCGAAGACACGCCGCTTGAGGCGATTCGCGCCGCGCACCCCGATGTGCTGGTCAAGGGCGGCGATTGGACGCCGGACAAGATGGTGGGCGCAGCCGATGTGGCATCTTGGGGCGGCGGTGTGCATTCGATCCCGTTTTTATTCGAGCGCTCCACCACGGCGATGTTGCACAAAGTCCGCGGCGGCTAGTCTGCGCGCGCAGTTGGCGTTCTCTAGAAGAATCGCTTAAGAATAGCTCCAGGAGCCATTCTTAAGCGATGCCACTGGTTACTTCTTCTCTTCGCTCTTGATGCTTTCTGCCTTTGACACGGCCCCCTTTTCTGCCGCGCGGTCATCACCGGCTTTGGGCGCATCGGATGCGCAATCCTTGGTCTCGTGACCGGGAAAATCCTTGCGGATCGCATCAAACTTGACGCCAGTCGCCTCGTCAATACCACTCAGGCGAAACACGGTTTTTTGCACGCGCGTCTCGCGCTCGCCACTGCGCGCAGTCTTGACACCCTTGGCAGTCACTGCGGCCAAATAATTTTTCGCCGCGTCTTCGGTGCGGAATACACCGAGCGACACGGCGAACTTGTTGGCGCCGTCCTCCTGGACAATGAAGAAGTCGCTCACGCCAAGCCCTTTTAGTTCTTCGACCTTCTTGTCGGCATTCGGCTTGCTGCCCTGCGGCGGCAGGAACACCCACCAGCCCGCAGTTTCTTCCACCGTGCGTGTTTGCAGGCGGCTGCCAAGGTTGAGAGCGGCCAGCGCCTCGCCCGCCTTGTCCGCCTCTTGTGCAGGAAAGGTGCCCCAGTCGAAACAACCGTTGCTGCGCGCCTTGCCCGCATCGGCGAGCTTCTTCACTTCTTCCGCACTGAGCACACGAATTTTTTCCGGCGATATCTGCATCGTCAAGCGCTCAGCTTCGCCTTTATGTGCGTCGCCCGGCCCGATGTAGCCGGCCTGCCAGCCGTAGAACAGGAGGTTGGCGAGCACCAGCAGGAAGAACAGGGAACGCATGATGGGTGCGATGCGGGAGCGGGTGTCTGGCGGCTGGTCAGGTGGCTGGTCAGGCGGCGATTACGGAGCGCTGCGCACTACGTCAACGTCTGGCTGATGCGATACAGGCCCTCAAGCACGAGATTGTCATGCGCCTTGTGCGGAATGGTGAGGCGCGGCACCAGCGCACGGCCCGAGCCGCCCGAGATGATGCACATCAGGTCGTGGTACTCGGCACGATGGCGGCGGTACAGACGCTCGATCGCCCCGGCCTGCGCGTGATGGCAGCCCGAGACAATCGCATCGACGGTCTGGTTCGGATGATCGACATAGTCGCCGTCGGCATCGGGCAACGCGGCAGTGTTGGTATGCAGCGAGCGCAGCATGAGGCCAACGCCGGGCATGATGTTGCCGCCCAGAAAGCTGCCTTCGGGCGAGATCAAATCAATCGTGGTCGCGGTGCCGCACACCACCACCAGCACTGGCTGGTCGGGCAGCAGGGCGCGCGCGCCGATCATCGCGGCCCAGCGGTCGGTGCCGAGCTGGGCCGGGTTGCGATAGCCGTTCGAAATGCCGCACTGCTCGGCCTGCGCGGCGATCCAGAAAGCAGGCTTGGCATCGGGCCAGATCTCCAGCACATGCATCAGCGTGTTGCGCGACTTGGTGCCGGCCACGTTGGAAACCAAGGTGCGGCGCGGCGCTGGCGAGCGGCGGAAGGTGCCGACCAGCGACGGAATTTCATCGAGCAGCGTGTTGCCATATTCAATGCAATTGGCATGCGCCCAGCCCTTCTCCGGCACCGGCGTGCGGGCCGGCGCGGGGGGGCTGCATGGTGTAGCGGCCCCACTTGACGAAGG
>JANNCZ010000648.1:0-3886 GCA_031387185.1 Burkholderiales bacterium | reverse complement strand
GCAGGCATTGTCGCGATGGCCAGGAAGAAGGGCTGCACACCGGGCCAGCTTGCGCTGGCGTGGCTGCTCGCGCAGGGCGATGACATCGTCGCCATTCCCGGCACCAAGCAGACCAAGCGCGTCGATGAAAATCTCGGCGCATTGAATGTGTCACTCTCAGCGGCAGAGGTTGAATCGCTGGCGCACGCATTTCCACGCGGCGCGGCGGCCGGCACGCGTTATCCGGCAGGCGGGATGAAGGGCGTGTATATTTGAGCGCACCTGCAGCATATCGGTGAAGAACCGCTTGCACCAACGGTTTTGAGGCCTTCTCTTTACGTCGATCGGGTCGGCGGTGGACAAAAGGCAGGACTAAGGCTTGCATTTGCTCGCAAGTCCGCATACCATTTCTGCATCCGGGAACCACGCAGACTCCCGGCTCCACAGGCGGTGTCCCCCTCGCCCAAGCTCTGCGATCTTTTTAGGGCTGCACCCATGGACACCGCGTCTTCCGGCAATTCTTCCGCTCACGCCATCACCGCCGCGCAGCTCGCTGCGCGCTTGGGCAACAGCGGTGCTCCCCTGATTCTCGATGTGCGCAAGGCGCCGGCGTTTGACGCGGGCGAGCGCATGATCGCCGGCGCCTTGCGTGTCGCGCCCGATGCCGTGGCGGCTGCGCTTCCCGCGCTGCCGCGTGAGCGCGAGATCGTTGCCTACTGCGTACACGGTCATCAGGTAAGTCAGGGTGCCGCGCAGCAGTTGCGCGAAGCAGGATTTAACGCACGCTTCCTGGAAGGGGGCATCGAACATTGGCAGCAGAATGGACTGCCACTGATGGACAAGCGCAGTGACATTGCATTGCCCGGCACGTCTGCCGCGCCGGGCGCGAAGTGAGCAAGCCAACTCTTTTCAAGAAGACCTGATGGAATCACTGAACAACAAAGTTACCGTGCCACCTCCAGCGTCAACGCCCGCAGAACCGCTCCCAGTAAGCTTCTCCGAGGCATGGCGCTACTGGCTCAAGCTTGGCTTCATCAGCTTCGGCGGCCCGGCCGGACAGATTGCGATCATGCACACCGAGCTGGTCGAGAAGCGCCGCTGGATTTCCGAAGCGCGTTTTTTGCACGCGCTCAACTATTGCATGGTGCTGCCCGGCCCCGAGGCGCAGCAGCTTGCCACCTACATCGGCTGGCTGATGCACCGTACCTGGGGCGGCATCGTTGCCGGTGCCTTGTTTGTGCTGCCGTCGCTGTTCATCCTGATCGCGCTGTCGTGGATCTACATCGCATTCGGCAACACCACGCTGGTGGCCGGATTGTTCTATGGCATCAAACCCGCTGTCACCGCCATCGTGCTGCAAGCCGCGCACCGCATCGGTTCGCGTGCGTTGAAGGGTGCCGTGCCGTGGTGTATCGCTGCGGCGTCGTTTGTCGCGATCTTCGCGTTCAACGTGCCCTTCCCGGCCATCGTGATTGCCGCCGGCATCCTCGGCGCGATGCATGGACGCTTGAACCCGGATGCCTACCAAGGCGGTGGCCACGGCGCGGGTGGCAAAAAATCGTATGGCGCTGCGGTCATTGACGACCACACGCCGACACCACAGCACGCGCTGTTCACCTGGCCGCGTCTGATACGCGTCGCCGGGATCGGCTTGTTGCTGTGGACGATCCCGATGGCGGCGATGACGGCGGCGTGGGGCTGGGAGCACACGTTCACGCAGATGGGCTGGTTCTTCACCAAGGCCGCGCTGCTCACCTTCGGCGGCGCGTACGCCGTGCTGCCTTATGTGTATCAGGGCGCAGTGGTGGATTTCGGCTGGCTCACGCCGGTGCAGATGATCGACGGTCTTGCGCTCGGTGAAACCACGCCCGGCCCGCTAATCATGGTGGTGGCCTTTGTTGGTTTTGTCGGCGGTTACGTCAAGGCGGTGTTGGGGCCAGAGAGTTTGTTTCTGGCCGGTGCGGCGGCCGCAAGCATCGTCACCTGGTTCACGTTTTTGCCCTCGTTCATTTTCATTCTCACCGGCGGGCCGCTGGTCGAAACCACGCACGGCAATCTCAAGTTCACTGCGCCGCTCACGGCCATCACTGCGGCGGTGGTCGGCGTAATCGTCAACCTCGCGTTGTTCTTCGGCTATCACGTGCTGTGGCCAAAGGGTTTTGAGGGAACGTTTGACTGGATATCGGCGCTCATTGCGCTGGGCGCGGCAGTGGCTCTGTTCCGCTTCAAGCGCAACGTGATTCACGTGATCGCGGCGTGTGCGGTGATTGGGCTGGCGGTGCGTTTTTTGTCATAGCTTCAAACGCCGCCGGCCAATACGCTTGAACACTGCGTGACTTCAGGGGCAGCAGTTCTTTTCAGCGCGCCGGGACGGCAGCGCCCAGCCTGCCAGCGGGCCGGATGGCTTTACCACCCGCACGCCCAAGCTCTTGCTTCGCCTCGGCCAGCAGCCAGTTGCGAAACGTGACGATCTTTGGCAGGCTCGCGGTCGCATTTGGGCAGACGATCCAGTAGGCATACGGGACCGGCATTGAGAGCGCGAATGGCCGCACCAGGCGTCCGCAATTGAGATCCCAGGCTGCGAGCGCGCTGCGCGCAAGCGCAATCCCCTGACCATCGACAGCGGCATCGATGGCCATGCTGGCCTGATTGAGAATCAGCCCGCGCGATCCGTCAACCGTTTTGACACCGGCAGCGTCGAGCCATTTCTTCCAGTCTTTGCGGTCGTTGATGTGCAGAAGTGGGTACCGGCCAAGATCGGCCGGCCGGCGCAACGCGTTCTTGCCGGCCAGCAGCTTGGGGCTGCAAACGGCAATCAGTTCTTCAGTGCGCAAACGCGTCACGTGCAGCCCCGTGGCCTGGCCATCTCCGTGCCGGATCGCGAGATCGACATCCTCGCGGGCGAAGTCGACATGGTGCAGCGAGGCGCTGATGCGCAGATCAATGCCGGGGTGTGCCGCTGCAAAACGGGCCAGCCGGTGTACCAGCCATTTCGAAGCGAAGTTGGGCGATGTGCTGACCGTGAGCACGCCACCGCTCTCACGCTGCAACAGACGCTCCGTCCCTGCGGAGATGCGGTCGAAGGCATCGCGCACGACTTCGAGATAGTTGCGGCCCGCCTCGGTGATGACCACCCGCTGGTGCTCCCGGTTGAACAGCTTCAGGCCGAGCTCTGCCTCCAATGCCTTCACCTGGTGGCTGACAGCGCCTTGTGTGACGCACAGTTCTTCTGCCGCCCGCGAAATGCTTGCGTGGCGGGCAGCAGCCTCGAAGGCCTTGAGCGCATTGAGTGGTGGCAGGCGGCGGGCCATAGGGTAGTTTGGGTGGCTCCAATAATCATTAATAAATCTAATGCATGCCAGAGGAATCATGCTTTGCCACCGGCACTGTTTCACTCTATCTTACGCCTTCACATTAGATTGATGGATATCGATACCAATTTTTTTAGATGAGCAATATTGATAAATGCAGCAGACTTGAACAGCATTGATTCAGACCAGTCAATCGGTCAATCGCTGAAAGCCTGCGTACCGGCGTTTGGCATGGCAGTGTGCAATGGGGGATAAACAGGATCCCCCAGGATGTCCCTCCACGACGGTGCCCCGTCCAATCCTGACAATCCTGAAAGCATTGCACGCTGCAGCGTGGGCACTGTCGAATCTGTTTTCGGACTGTTCGCCCATGCTCCGGTATCCCGGCGGCGGCAATGCCTCTTTGCTGTTTTATCCGGAGGTGTTGACATGCGGTATCAGTTGAAACAGATTTTTTGCCGGCCCTACTTGCTCAACGGCTTGTCACTGAAGCTGATCGAGAGCCACTACGAGAACAACTATGGCGGGGCGCTGCGGCGTCTGAATGCCATCACGGAACAGTTGGAGAAACTCGACTTCGCCACTGCCCCAGGCTA
>JANNCZ010000638.1:0-2713 GCA_031387185.1 Burkholderiales bacterium | reverse complement strand
CCAATGGCCGCAGGGTTTGCGCGTGCAGGACGCGGAGAACCAGAGTCTCGCTGGCCAGATGCGCGTCGACCAATTCTGGAATGGGCCGCTCACCCCCGCACTGTTGTCCGACCATCGCGCCCTCATCAGCGGGCAGGTCGCGTTCGGCACCCTGGTGGCCGACCTCGCGCAACGCTTCGGGCTGCGTCCCTCGGCAGCGATTGGCTACAGTCTTGGTGAATCGACTGCGTTGTTTGCGTTGCGTGCATGGCGGCGGCGCGACGAGATGCTGGAGCGCCTTGCGCAGTCATCGCTGTTCGCGCGCGATCTCTCGGGCACGCCCGAGGTGTTGCGCGAGCGCTGGCAGTTGCCACCGCAGCAGGCGGTCGAATGGGTCACTGGCATGGTGGATCGTCCGCTCGATCAGGTGCGTGCTGTCATTGGCACGCGCAAACGCGTCTACGTGTTGATCGTCAACACACCTGATGAGTGTGTGATCGGCGGCGACCGCGTTGAAGTCGAAGCCGTGGTGGCTGCGCTCTGTTGTCATTGGTTTGCGCTGCAAGGTGTCGGCACGGTGCATTGCGAGCTGGCGCATGCGGTGCGCAAGCCCTATCGCGCCTTGCATCATTTCGAGACGGCAGCGCCGCCCGATGTGGAGTTTTACAGTTGCGCCTGGGGCCGTGCCTACACGCCCGATCAGGAGTCGGCGGCCGATGCGATTGAAGCGCAGGCGCTCGGCACGGTGGATTTTCCGCGTGTGATCCGCGCCGCTTACGCAGCCGGTGTGCAGACCTTTATCGAGATCGGCCCGGGCAATTCGTGCAGCCGCATGATCGGCAAAATTCTCGCGGGCCGTCCGCACTTCGCGGGCTCGCTGGCGGTAGCGGGGCAACCGGCCGTCACGCATTTTTTGCGCACCCTCGGGCAGTTGTTTGTTGAAGGGGTGCCGGTAAAGTTGGATGAATTGTTTGGCGTGGCTGACGCCAACGCGCGCGGCACTGATGTTGACGGCCGCGCGCAGACAGCGTCAGGTCAACCCCGAAAAATGGTGACGGAATCGATCAGCGGCGCGCCGTTTCGTACCGCAGCGCGGGAAGAATCGCTCATGACAGCCACTCCAAGAACCGCTCCAGTAGCGGATGTCAGGACAGTGACTGCTTCAAAGCCGCTGCCAGAGCCGGTCTTGGCGATGTCCTCTTATGAAAATACCGCCTATCAAGCGAGTGCCGCCGCCCCGGTTGCAGTGTCCACCGTCAGTGGGACGGGCGGGTTTGAGAACGTGTTGCTGCAGGCGATTGCCGATGCCGAGCACGCGACGCATGCCGCGCACGAAGCCTATTTGCGTTTCTCGCAAGGCTTGTCTGATGATCTGGCGCGCGCGGTGTCGCAGCAGGTGACGCTGCTTAACAGTGCCGCGCAATCCGGGATTGTTGTGGTGTCTGGGCCGTCCGCGCATACGCTGGTGCCGCCGGTCGAGCAGTCTTCGCAGGCTTATTTGACGCCCATTGCACCGCCTGTGGAACGCGCGTACGACGCCATGCCCTTCGCCGCATCGACGCGCGCTGACGGCGTACCTACCGCTCTCAACCGCGCGGCCTGTCTCGAGTTTGGCCGTGGCCTGGTGGGCCGCGTACTCGGCGCCAAGTTCGCCGCAGCCGACGCCTTCCCGACGCGCGTGCGCCTGCCGGATGAACCGCTGATGCTGGTGGACCGCATCACCCACATCGAAGGCGAGCCGCTGTCGATGACGCAGGGCCGCCTCGTCACCGAGCATGACATTCATGCTGGCGCGTGGTATCTCGATTGCGGGCGCATTCCCACTTGTATCGCGGTTGAAGCGGGCCAGGCCGACCTGTTTTTGTCAGGCTATCTCGGCATCGATTTCGAAACGCAGGGCCGTGCGATGTACCGCCTGCTCGACGCCAAGGTCTGCTTCCATCGCGGCCTGCCGGGCGCGGGCGCGGTGATTCGTTATGACATTCGCATCGATCATTTCTTCCGTCAGGGCGATACCTGGCTGTTCAAATTCAATTTTGAAGCGACGGTCAATGGCGAGCCGTTACTGAGCATGACCGAGGGTTGCGCCGGGTTCTTTACGCAGGAGGCGCTCGCGGCGGGCAAGGGCATCGTGCGCACCACGCTTGATCTCAAGGCGGTGGCGGGCAAACGCGCGGCCGATTGGCGTGTGCTGGTGGGGATGAGTGTCGAGAGCTATACGGCAGCGCAGCTTGATGCGCTGCGCGCCGGTGATCTTGCTGCGTGTTTCGGTGACGCGTTTGCGCATTTGCCGGTGAGGCATCCGGTCACCTTGCCGGGTGGCGATGCGCCAGGCACGCATATCAAAAGCACCGGGCGCGCGGAGAACGGATCGGGAGCGCATGGCAACGCCGCGCGCATGAAGCTTGTGCATCGCATCCCCCACCTCGACCCTGCAGGCGGGCGCTTCGGTCTGGGCCTGGTGCGCGGCGAGGCCGACATCCACGCCGATGACTGGTTTCTCACCTGTCATTTTGTCGATGACCGCGTGATGCCCGGTACCTTGATGTTCGAATGTTGCCTGCATACCTTGCGCGTGTTTTTGCTGCGGCAGGGCTGGATCGCGGAACAAGGGCAGGTCGCGCTGGAGCCAGTTCCTGGCGTGGCGAGCCAGTTGAAATGCCGCGGCCAGGTGCAGGGCACGACACGCGTGGTGACCTACGACGTGTCGATCAAGGAACTCGGCTACGGCCCC
>JANNCZ010000310.1:0-2797 GCA_031387185.1 Burkholderiales bacterium | reverse complement strand
GCGTGATGGGACTTGCGCTGGCCATTACGCTGCTCGCTGCCGTCATCGTCCACTCCATCAAGCCGGTGTACCGCGCCACGGCCACGATTCTGATCGAGACCGGCAAATCCAAGGTGGTGTCGGTCGAAGAAATCTACACCGGCGTCAGCGCCAACCGCGAGTTCTTCCAGACCCAGGCCGAGATCATGCGCTCACGTGATCTGGTCACCAAAATCGTCGCCAAGCTCAAGCTCGCAACCCACCCGGAATTTGACCCGCGCCAGGTTGAGCCTTCCTTGTGGAGCAAATGGACCGCGCCGTTGGGGCTCGAACCGGCCAAGGGGGACATAAGCGATGAAGCGGCAGAAAAAAGTGCGATTGCCCAGTTTATGGGACGGCTCTCGACCGAACCCGCGAAGAACAGCAGCCTGCTGCGCGTGAGTTTTGAGGCGCACGACCGCGAATTGGCGGCGCGTGCAGCCAACGCGGTGGCAGACACCTATATCGAAAACGACCTCGAAGCACGGTATCAGATGACGCAAAAAGCCACCGACTGGTTGAACAGCCGGGTGGCCGGCCTGCGTCAAAAGCTCTCCGAGTCGGAAAAAGCGCTGCAGGAGTACCGCGAACGCGAACGGATCATCGACTCCAAGGGCCTGGCGCAATCTGGTTCGGGTATGGTACTTCAAGACCTGTTCCAAAAACTGGGTGAAGCGCGGCAGCGCCGCTCCGAATCCGAGGTCGCCTACAACCAGGTGCGCGCGCTGCGCGGCACTGCGGGTGCCAATTTTGAAAGCATTCCGGTTGTCTTGCGTAGTCCGCTGTTTCTCGATGCCAAGAAAGCGGAGGGAGATGCCGAAAAGAGATTGACCGAACTCGCCCAACGCTATGGCAAAGAACACCCGCGCATTGTGCAGGCTGAGTCCGAACTCAAGTCTTCACGTGAAAACACGCGCCGTCAGATTGAAACCATCATTGCAGGCCTGAGCAAGGAATTTGAAGTCACGCGCGCCAACGAAGCGGCAGTTGAGCGCACGTTGGGCGAAGCGCGCGGCCAGGTGCAAGGCATCAACCGCAAGGAGTACCAATTGGGCATTCTGGAGCGTGAGGTTACCTCCAACCGTCAGCTCTACGACATGTTCATTGGCCGCTTCAAGGAAACCAGCGTCACCAATGATCTGCAGTCAGCCATTGGGCGCGTGGTCGATCGCGCGCAGCCGCCGGGCAGTCCGGTGCGGCCCAATACCACCCAGGTCATCCGTACCGCATTTGTGCTGGCGCTGCTGTTTGCCATGGCGGTGGCCTTGTTGCTGGACCGCCTGGACAACACCGTCAAGACCTCGATTGACGTGGAAAACCGGCTCGGCATCAGCGTCCTCAGTTCGATCCCGATCGTGGCCGGCGGCAAGGACGCTGCCAAGCGGGCGTATCTCAAAGATCCCAACTCGGTGTTCTCGGAATCAATCCGCACCGCCCGCACCGGTGTACTGCTATCGTCGATTGATGAAACCCACAAAGTGCTGGTGGTCACCTCATCGGTGCCGGGTGAAGGCAAAACCACCTTTGCCATGAATCTCGCGTTTGCGCACGCCCAAACCAAGAAGGTGTTATTGATCGACGCCGACATGCGCCGCCCCAGCGTGGCCAAAACCCTGGGCTTCGAGAAAGGCACTGCGGGGCTTTCCGAATATATCTCCGGGGCGGCGCAGGCGTCCCAGGTGATCATGTCGATCAACGAAGACACCGAAGCCAAGCTGCTGCCGGCCGGTCATATTCCCCCCAATCCGCTGGAGCTGTTGCTGTCGCCCAAATTCGAGCACGCGATCAACCGCTTGAAAGAGTTGTTTGACGTGATCGTGATCGACTCGCCGCCGGTGCAGTTGGTGAGTGACGCGCTGATCATTGCGCAGCATGCCACCGGGGTAATCTACGTGATCAAGGCTGACGACACTCCGTATCCGCTGGCGCGCCAAGGCCTCACCAAGTTGCGGCGCAGCGGCGCGCCCTTGCTTGGCGTCGTGCTCAACCAACTGGACTTCAAGCGCGCTGACAAATATTATGGTGAGTACAGCGGCTACGCCAACTACGGCTACAAACGCTACTACGGCCAGAAGGCCTAGCCGCTCTAGCCAGCTTGGCGCGCCCGGTGCGCCCGCCCGCCGCGCCAGGAGGCCCGCGCGATGATTGATCTGCACTGCCACTACCTGCCGGGAATAGACGACGGCGCACAAACCCTCGATGAGGCGCTGGCGCTGGCGCGCGCGGCGGTGGCCGATGGCATCACCCACGCGGTCATGACACCGCATGTCCATGTGGGCGTGTTTGAGAACCGCACGGCCAGCATTGAGCATGCCGTAGCGCAGTTGCGCGCAGCCCTGGTGCAACACGGCATCGCGCTGACCATCTCAAGTGGCGGTGAAGTGCGCATTGGCGCCGAGTTGATCGAATTGCTGGAGACCGGCGACCTGCCGTTCCTTGGTCAGTTGAACGGCCAGCGCGTCATGCTGCTGGAACTTCCCCATGGGCAGGTGCCGGTCGGCGCCGAGCGATTCACCGGCTGGCTGCGCAAGCAGGGGGTGCTGCCACTGATCGCCCACCCGGAGCGCAACAAGGACGTGATGCGCACCCTCGCCAAGCTGGACCCGTTTATCGAGCAGGGCTGCCTGCTGCAGGTCACTGCGGGCTCGCTGGTGGGCAGCTTTGGCGAGCTGGCGCAACGCCGCGCACGCGAACTGCTGGATCGGGGAGATATTTTCGCGGTGGCCACCGACGCGCATAATTTGGCCAACCGGCCGCCCATGCTCGGCGCCGCCCGTGC
>JANNCZ010000542.1:0-3092 GCA_031387185.1 Burkholderiales bacterium | reverse complement strand
GGCAAACGCCACGGCGCGCACTCGACCGCGCAGGCCTTCATCAACAAGCGTTTGATCGACGCGGCGCGCAAGCACCGCATCGTCGTGCGCCTCAAGGGCGGCGACCCAATGCTGTTCGGGCGCGCGCAGGAAGAAATCGATGCGCTCACGCAGGCGGGCATCCGCTGCGAAGTCGTGCCCGGCATCACTGCGGCGCTCGCCGCCAGCGCCTGCCTCGGCATTTCACTCACCCGGCGCGGCGTCAGCCGCTCGGTCGCATTCGTCACGCCGCGCGTCGGCCGCGAAGAAGCGCCCTCAGGCTGGATTGACGCGGCCCTCGCCGCCGACACGGCCGCGCTCTACATGGCCGCACATGAGGCACAGGCGATTGCCAAAGCGCTGATCGCCCGTGGCAAACCCGCGCACACCCCGGTCGCCATCGTCGAAAACGCCTCGCTGCCCTCACAGAAAAAAACCGTCACCACGCTGCAAGCCTTGTCCACCAAGGGTTTCCAGACCTCATCCGCCCCAGCGCTGTTGCTCATCGGCGAGGTCTACCGCGCATCGGATGTGGCCGACATCACTGTGATATCTCATCAACCACCCGCCGCAGCTACTGCATTTCCGCTTGCTGCCACCGCCTGATATGAGCACCCTATCCGCCGACCCCGCCGCGGTGGCTGCGGCCGCCATTTTTCAGGACGCGCACCAATACGGCAGCAGCAGCGGCCTCGCCTATGCAGGTGCTGTCACGCCCACGCAGGCCTGGCAACTTGCCCGGAGTGGCGCAGCAGCCATCGTCGATGTGCGCAGCCGCTATGAGCACGAGTTTGTCGGGCGCATTCCCGGCAGCGTCCTGATCGAGTGGCGCATCTATGAAGGCGGCGGCGAAAGCAGCAGCGGCGCCGGCGTGACATCGCGCCCCAACCCCGCCTTCCTCGATCAGTTGCGCGCCGCGCATGCACCGGGTCAGCCGCTGCTGCTGCTCTGCCGCAGCGCGGTGCGCTCGCACAACGCTGCCATCGCCGCCACCGCAGCCGGATTCACCCGCGTCTACAACATCCGCGAAGGCTTCGAAGGCGACAAGGATGGCCACGGACAGCGCGGCACGGTGGCTGGATGGCGCAAAGCCGGACTGCCGTGGATTCAGGGGTGATGCGCCGCTGATAGTCCGCCGCAATTTATAATGCCGCTTTGCCCGCTCCAAGGAATGTCAGCATGACCCACGTAGTGACCGAATCCTGCATCAAGTGCAAGTACACCGATTGTGTTGACGTCTGCCCGGTCGACTGCTTTCGCGAAGGCCCGAACATGCTGGTGATCGACCCCGACGAATGCATCGACTGCGCGGTGTGCATTCCCGAGTGCCCGGTCAACGCGATTTATGCCGAAGAAGACGTGCCCGACGACCAGAAAAAGTTCACCGATCTGAACGTCGAACTCGCCAAGGGGTGGCCGTCGATCACCAAGACCAAAGGTCCGCTGGCTGACGCCGACGACTGGAAAGACACCAAGGAAAAATTCGCCATGCTCGATCGCGGCTGATTCGCAGCGGCCTTGTATCAAAAGCCGCTTCCGGGCGGCTTTTCTGTTTTCTGGAACACACCCATGCTCACACCCGGATTCGATCTCAGCTTCACCGATTTATACGCGCGCAGCGGCCTGCTCAAGGTTGATGCGGCGTTCCTCACCGAACTCGCCGCCAGCGACATGGGGCTGTGGACGCGCCTTACCGTTGCACGCCGAGACATTGCACGCCGAGACACTGCGCGCCCGGATGCCGCCACACTCGACGCCAAAGCCGAGTCGCAACTGCTGATCGATCTGGCCGGGCATGTCGATGACTTCATCGGCAAGGTGTTCGGCATCAGCCCCGAAGTCAGCGCACTGGCCGCGCGCCACCACGAGCTCGCGCCGCTGTTCGAGGTCAAGCGCCAGTTCGTGCAGCGCAAGGCGGCCAAGGCGTTTGACGCCGAAGCGGCCGCCGCGCTCGATGGTGTGCAATTGGGCATCGAGCTGGAAGCCTTGGTGGGAGCGCCTTTGCCGGGAACTGAAGCTGGCGGAATGACCAAAACCGGGATCGCCACCTTTGAACTCGCCTTCGCGCGCCACGTCACGCGCTGGCAAGCCGACGAAGCAACTTTCTCCGGCGCAATCGATCTGGCGTTGCGTTACGCGGCCTGGGCTTTGCAGAGCGAAGCCGGCCGCCATCGCCATCACGGCGGCGTGCTGTTCAAACAGCCGGTCAAGATTGATCCCTTGCACCTGATCGATCACGCCATCGATAAACACCCGAACTGGCACGACAGCGGCGTCACCGCCTTCACCATCAAGCCCGAGCACATCCGCCGCCGCAGCGGCTTTGCCCTGACAGATCAGGGCACTGACCTCACCGGCGCACTCGATCAGGCGAACTACTGCATCTGGTGCCACAAGCAGGGTAAGGATTCATGCTCGAAGGGCTTGCGCGAAAAGCCGGTGAAGGACGCCAGTGGCGTTGAGATGCCCGCCGCGTTCAAGAAGACTGTGTTCGGCGTCAAGCTCGCGGGCTGCCCGCTGGAAGAAAAGATTTCCGAGTTTCACTTTGCCAAAGTGAACGGCCACGCCATCGGCGCGCTCGCCATCATTACGGTGGACAACCCGCTCGCCGCCGCCACTGGCCACCGCATCTGCAACGACTGCATGAAGGCCTGCATCTACCAGAAGCAGGCACCGGTCGATATTCCCCAAGCCGAGACGCGCACGCTCAAGGATGTGTTGGAGTTGCCGTGGGGCTTTGAGATTTACTCCCTTCTCACGCGCTGGAACCCGCTCAACCTCAAGCGCCCACTGCCTGCGGCAGCCACCGGTTATCGCGTGCTGGTCGCGGGCATGGGGCCGGCCGGCTTTGGCCTCACGCACAATTTGCTTAACGATGGCCACACGGTCGTCGGCATCGACGGCCTCAAGATCGAACCGCTACCCGCGCACATCTCCGGGGTGAATCTCGATGGCTCGCGCGCGGCGTTTGAGCCGATCCGCGATTACGCCGACATCAAGGAAAATCTCGACGAGCGCGTGAATGCCGGCTTCGGTGGTGTTGCCGAATACGGCATCACGGTGCGCTGGGACAA
>JANNCZ010000478.1:0-7375 GCA_031387185.1 Burkholderiales bacterium | reverse complement strand
ATGGCCAAGCTGCAAAAGACGCGCGACTATGCCGAGCGCCTGGCGCAGATCGGCGCGGATGCGCCCGAGTCCTCGCCTGAACATCTCGCCGCGTTCATGCAAAGCGAAATCGCCAAGTGGGGCAAGATCGTGCGCGATACGGGTGCGAAGGTCGATTGAAGTCAAATCGCGGCTAACCAAGTTACAGCTACCCAAATAACAAACCGGAATCCAACATGAAACTCTGCCGCTATAACCACAACCAACTGGGCCTGGTCGAAGGTGAGCAGATCATCGACGTGACCGCCGCGCTCGACGCCATCCCGCCGATGCACTACCCGGCACCGCTCGGCGACCAGCTCATCGCCAACCTCGGCGCGGTGCTGGCGCGGGCCAACGCGCTCAAGGCCAACGCGCCACGCCTGCCTCTGGCGAGCGTGAAACTGCTGCCGCCGGTCGCCAACCCAACCAAGATCGTCAATGCGCCGATCAATTATATGAAGCACATTGACGAGTCGAACGCCGACCCTGGCATCAAGCACGGGCGCACCACCATCACGCACATTTCGGACTGGGGCCTGTTCCTCAAGGCGACGTCGAGCCTGGTGGGTTTCGGTGACGAAGTGCGCCTGCTCTATCCCGAGCGGCGCAATGACCATGAGTTGGAACTGGCCATCATCATCGGCAAGCAGGGCAAGAACATCGCCAAGGAAAATGCGCGCGACTACATCGCCGGTTACGCGATGGGCCTGGACATGACCACGCGCGGCAAGGAGCTGTTGTCGTGGCGCAAATCGGGCGACACCTATGCGCTGCTTGGTCCATGGTTTACCAGTGCCGATGAAATCGCCGACCCCAACGCGCTCGACCTCGAACTCAAGGTCAACGGTATTACGCGCCAGAAAGCGAACACCAGCGATCTGGTCTACAACGTCGACAAGCTGATCGAGTACGCGTCCGACAAATACACGCTTTATCCCGGCGACATCATCCTGACGGGTACGCCTGAAGGTGTGGGGCCGGTTGTGCCGGGCGACGTGATGCAGCTTTACATCGCGGGCCTTGGCACAGCGGAAGTGAAGATCGCAAAAGATTACGCCGGGCCACCGCTGCGCGGGTAAGCTGTGCCGCCGCGTTGTACCGGCGCGAACATCGGTGCGAAAACCGGCGGAACATCAGCCTGAAACCGTTGGTACAGGCGGTTCTTGGTCGATTAATGCGCAAAACCGTTGGTGTGTGCGGTTCTCCGGGATGTGCTCGGCAGGCTGTATTGGGACTGCTGCGCCCGCCAGACGACTGTGCGAAACGTCAGAGCTTGATGCGCGCGGCCAATTCCTTGAGCTTCTCCATCCCCGGCTCCTTGCGCGGCCAGGTGAGGCCGACACCATCGTTCTCGTGACGCGGCAGCACATGCATGTGCACATGCGGCACGGTTTGCCAGCCTGCGGGCCGGTTTGCCTGCAATAGCGTCATGCCGGGCGGCTGGAATTCGGCCTGCACCGCACGCGCGATACGGCGTGCTGCCGCCATCAGCGCGCAGGCCGAAGCTTCGTCGGCGTCCATGATGGTCTCGAATGGCTGCTTGGTCGCGACGATCACGTGACCGGGGTTGACCTGCCCCGCGTCCATGAAGGCAAAGACGTGCTCGTCTTCATAAACTTTGGCGCAGGGCAGTTCGCCTGCGATGATGCGCTCGAAAATGGTGGCCACATTCAATCTCCGTAAGCAGCCCTCGCGCGACTGCATTGCATGACAATATAGCGTCTCTGGCGTCTGCCTCTCCGGCGTCCACAATTTACCCGCCGCTCCGATACGAGCTTAACGAGCTTACCTGCCATGGCCCTCACCACTGCCCTGATCGAAGTCCTCAAGCGCGAGCTCAAAAGCCGCGACATCACCTATGCGGATGTCGCGAAAAAACTTGATCTGTCTGAAGCCAGCATCAAACGCATGTTTTCAACCAAGGACTTCATGCTGTCACGCCTCGACGAAATTTGCGAATTTGCGGGTATCGAGTTCGCAGACCTCGCGCGCGCGGTCGAGGCACGCGATACGTTGCTCCTGCAGCTTACGCTGGAGCAGGAGAAAGAACTCGCCAACGACGTAAGGCTGATGCTCGCAGCGGTGGCGTCGATTCACCACCTCACGTTCGAGCAGATCACTCAGTCCTACCAATTCACGGAGGCTGAACTGACGGGCCTGTTGGCGCGCCTGGACAAGCTCAAGATTATCGAACTGCAACCCAACAATCGCATCAAACCCTTGGTGGCCAAGGCTTTCACGTGGTTGCCCCAGGGGCCGATCCAGATGTTTTTTTATGCCCAGGCGCAGGCCGATTTCTTCCGGTCGCGGTTTGATGGGCCGGGCGAAGCTCTGGTATTTGCCAGTGGCCGTTTGTCACCAGCGGCGAGTACGCAGCTGGCTGATCGTTTGAAACGTACCGTGCAGGAATTTCGCGACGCGCATCACGAGGACTTGAAGTTGCCACTCGACAAGCGCCCGGTGATGAGCATCCTGCTGGCGCTGCGGCAGTGGGAGCTGCCGGCGTTTCGCGATTTGCGGCGGAGTGCGCCAAAGCCGGTCAGCCGGGCTTAAAGTCTTATATAAGACCCGCTCGCGCTGATTGACCGGGGGCCGTTCATTTATATATAATGCGCGGCTTTGCAGCGGCGGGGTGACTTGAAATGTGGCGGCAATTTCGCCCGGTCTTCGGGTTCCAAGCGGTTGCGACGGCGCTGATGGCGTTGCTGGCGGGCTGGTTGTCTGGCTCCCACGGCGCTATTTCTGCCGTGCTGGGCGGGCTGGCGAGCATGCTTGCTGGCCTCGGATTTGTACTGATGGTCGCCAAAAACAAGAAACGCTCCGCCGGGGAAGTATTGCGTGATGCGTTTCGTGCCGAGGCGGTGAAGGTTGTCACCGGTTTCGGTTTTTTGTATCTGGTGTTCAAGTGGTACGGGGATGTCGTCGCGGCGGTGCTGATTGGCGCGTTTTGCGTGACGATCCTGATTTTCAGCATGGCGTTTTTCGTCAAAGAAGCGAAGACGCCGGAAGAAGTTACAAAGTAGTCCGCACAACGTAATCCGAAATAGAAATCGTCGAGCAGGTTAAACGTCATGGCCGCCGGAACCGAACTGACCCCCACCTCCTATATCAATCACCACTTGAGCCATTTGCCGGCCAAGATTGGTGATGGCGGGTTTATGACCCTGCACGTGGACACCGTGGTGACCTCGATTTTGCTCGGCATCATCGGCTTTGGCCTGTTGCGCTGGATCGTGGCGGGTGCCACTGCGGGGGTGCCGAACAAGCGCCAGGCCTTCGTCGAGTTGATGTTTGATTTCATCGATGAGCAAGTCAAGGGTGTGTTCCACGGGGACCGCCATAAGTTCGTCTCCCCCCTCGCCCTGTGTGTGTTCGTCTGGGTGTTCCTGATGAATTCGATGGATTTTCTGCCGGTCGACATCATGGCGAAAATCTACGAAATAATCGGCCTGCACAACTGGCGCAGCGTGCCCACTGCCGACGTCAACACGACCTTCGCGCTGGCCCTGTCGGTCTGGGGCCTGATGATTTATTTCAATTTTGCGGTCAAGGGTTTCGGCGGCTTCATGCACGAGATTTTCTGCACCCCGTTTGGCGGCAACCCGCTCCTGTGGATCTTCAACCTGATGTTCAATCTGGTCGAGCTGATCTCCAAACCGCTGTCGCATGCGCTGCGGCTGTACGGCAATATTTATGCCGGCGAAATCATCTTCCTGCTGCTCGGCATGTGGGCGGCGACCGGTCTTGCAGGCACTTTCTTCGGTGCCATTCTTGGCGCAGGCTGGGCCATCTTCCATATTCTGATCGTCACGCTGCAGGCCTTCATTTTCATGATGCTCACGGCCGTCTATATGGCGATGGCGCACGAGGGACACTAAGCAAGGCAAGTCTCTGAACCACCCGGTTTCACCCGTTTTTCAACAGTTTCAACTCATCATCACGTTCGCTCCACAGAAAGGGAATCAAAATGGACAAGATCGCAGCTCTCGCTCAAATTCAGGCGTTCACCGGCATCGGCATCGGCCTGATGATTGGTCTCGGCGCTGCCGGCGCCTGCATCGGCGTGGGCATCATGTGCAGCCGCTTCCTCGAAGGCGCAGCGCGTCAGCCCGAGCTGATTCCGCAACTGCAAGCCAAAGTGTTCCTGCTGCTCGGCCTGATCGACGCTTCGTTCATCATCGGCGTGGGTCTGGCGATGCTGTTTGCATTCGGCAACCCGCTGCTCGCCGTCATCCCCAAGTAAGCGGCTTTCCCGAGATTCCCATTTACGGGGAGGCACCATGAATATCAATTTAACGCTGCTGTCGCAAGCGGTCGCGTTCGGCATCTTCATCTGGTTCACAATCAAGTTCGTGTGGCCGCCGCTGCTCGGTGCCATCGAGCAGCGCCAGAAGACGATTGCCGACGGACTGGCTGCGGCTGAAAAAGGCAAGGCGGCCGAGGCTGACGCGAAACAGCGCATCGAAGCCGAACTCGCGGTGTCGCGCACGCAAAATCAGACCCGTTTGGCCGACGCTGAAAAGCAGGCGCAAGGGCTGATCGAGCAGGCCAAAAAAGACGCCGAGTCCGAGAAAGCGCGCATCGTCGCGCAAGCCAAATCCGAAGCCGCGCAGGAAGTCCAGCGTGCCAAGGAGCAGTTGCGCAATGCGGTGGCTGAGCTGGCGGTCAAGGGAGCAGAGCAAATCCTCAAGCGTGAAGTCAACGCCGCGGCACATGCCGAACTGCTGAGCCAGCTCAAGGCGCAACTCTAAACGCTGGATAGATCATGGCTGAACTTTCCACCATCGCCCGCCCCTACGCGGAGGCTGCATTCCGGATCGCCAAGGATGGCGACATGAACGCCTGGAACGGGCTGATTGCCGAAATGGGCGCGGTCGCGGACCGTCCGGAAATGCGCGCTCTGGTACTCGACCCGAACGTCGGTGCCGATCAGCTCTACGGGGTGTTTGCGGCTGTCATCAAGTCGCCGTTGTCCAAAGAGGGCCAGAATTTTCTGCGCCTGTTGGTCGACAACGACCGGGTGAGCGCCTTGCCGGAAGTCGCGCGCCAGTTCACTGCTCTCAAAAACAAGCTTGAAGGCTCGGCCGAGGCCGAAATCACCACGGCGTTTCCGATGAGCGATGCGCAAGTGACCGATCTGGTCGCGGGCCTAGCCAAAAAATTCGGCGGCCTCAAATTGAAATCGCGGGTCCAGGTTGACGCCAGCTTGATCGGCGGTGTGCGCGTGGTGGTGGGCGATGAAGTGTTCGATACTTCCATCAAGGCTCAGCTCGAACGCATGCGCGTCAGCTTGATGGCGGCCTGAACCGCCGCCCAGGCCCCCAGCCCAAGCGCTTAATCACCGGTCCGCCGGCACGTTACAGATTACGAAATTCCAGGAGTCAACCATGAATCTCAATCCTTCCGAAATCAGCGAACTGTTGAAGAGCCGCATTGCCGGCCTCCACACCTCGACTGACCTGCGCACCCAGGGCACCGTGGTGTCGGTGACTGACGGCATTTGCCGGGTCCACGGCTTGTCGAGCGCGATGCAGGGCGAGATGCTCGAATTCCCCGGCAATACCTTTGGCCTCGCACTCAATCTCGAGCGCGACTCGGTCGGTGCGGTGGTGCTCGGTTCCTACGAGCACATTTCGGAAGGCGACACCGTCAAAGCCACCGGCCGCATTCTCGACGTGCCGGTCGGTCCCGAACTGCTCGGTCGCGTGGTCAACGCGCTGGGCGAGCCGATTGACGGCAAAGGCCCGGTCGCGGCCCGCGAGCGCGACGTGGTTGAAAAAGTCGCGCCCGGCGTGATGTCGCGCAAATCGGTGTCGCAGCCGGTGCAAACCGGCCTGAAATCAATCGACGCCATGGTGCCGGTGGGCCGCGGCCAGCGCGAGCTGATCATTGGTGACCGCCAGACCGGCAAGACGGCGGTGGCGGTCGATACCATCATCAACCAGAAGGGCAAAGACCTGATGTGCATCTACGTGGCGATCGGCCAAAAGGCCTCGACCGTCGCCAACGTGGTGCGCAAACTCGAAGAACATGGCGCGCTCGGCTACACCATCGTGGTGGCCGCTACCGCGTCCGACTCCGCCGCGATGCAGTTCATCGCGCCTTACGCGGGCTGCACCATGGGCGAATACTTCCGCGACCGCGGCCAGGACGCGCTGATTATTTATGACGACCTGACCCGTCAAGCCTGGGCCTATCGCCAGATCTCGCTGCTGCTGCGCCGCCCGCCGGGCCGTGAAGCCTATCCGGGCGACGTGTTCTACCTGCACTCGCGCCTGCTCGAGCGCGCCGCGCGCGTCAACGAAGAATATGTCGAGAAATTCACCAAGGGCGCAGTCAAAGGCAAGACCGGTTCGCTCACCGCGCTGCCGGTGATTGAGACGCAAGCCGGCGACGTGTCGGCGTTTGTGCCGACCAACGTGATCTCGATTACCGACGGCCAGATCTTTCTGGAAACCGACCTGTTCAACGCTGGTATCCGCCCTGCGATCAACGCCGGTGTCTCGGTGTCGCGCGTCGGCGGCGCGGCCCAGACCAAGATCATGAAGCGCAAGGACACCGGTGCCGGCGTGCGTCTGGCGCTGGCGCAATATCGCGAACTTGCCGCGTTTGCGCAATTCGCTTCCGACCTCGACGAAGCCACCCGCAAGCAGTTGGAGCGCGGGCGCATGGTGACCGAACTGATGAAGCAGGTGCAGTACGCGCCCATGGAAGTGTGGGAAATGGCGTTGACCCTGTTTGCGGTCAACAACAACTACATGGACGACATTGAAATCCCCAAGGCGCTGTCGTTCGAGAAAAACCTGCGCGAATACGTCAGGTCCAAGCACGCCGCGCTGGTCGACTCGATTGCCAAGGCCGCCAATCTGTCGGAAGCCGACGAGAAGGCATTGCATGCTGCGGTAGCCGAGTTCAAGAAAAACGGCACATTCTGATGATTGCGGGACAGATTCAAACGATTGTGGGACGGCCCTTGAGACGCACGCGAAGCGTGCACGAAAGCTCCGTCCCCAACTAGACAGAAACGCTAATCAGGAACTGTCATGGCAGGTTCAAAAGAAATCCGCACCAAGATCAAGAGCGTGCAAAACACGCGCAAGATCACCAAGGCGATGGAAATGGTCGCGGCGTCGAAGATGCGCCGCGCCCAGCAACGCATGCGCGCGGCGCGCCCGTATGGCGACAAGATCCGCAATATCGCTGCCCACATGGCGGGCGCCAATCCCGAGTATCGCCATCCATTCCTGGTCAAGCGCCCGATGAAGAATGCCGGCGTGATCGTGGTCACGACCGACAAGGGCCTGTGCGGCGGCCTCAACACCAACGTGTTGCGCATGGTCACCGCCAAGCTCAA
>JANNCZ010000451.1:0-4495 GCA_031387185.1 Burkholderiales bacterium | reverse complement strand
GGCGAACACGCCGCCGTGCATGGCGAGCGGCGCGCACACGTCGATGATCTCCTGCGTACTCGCCTGCGCAGCGGAGCCATAGAAGGTACCGGTCGAGATGCCGTGAAAGCCCTGCCGCAGCGCGTCGTCCGCGAGCGCGCGCATGGCGGCGACCTCGCTCGATGTGGCCGGGCGAAACACATCGTCCATTACCGACGCGCGCAGCGCGGAGTGGCCGAGCAGCGGCACCACATTGACCGCAGACGGCGCGCTGCGCAGGGCATCGAGATAGTCCTGCACGCGCCCAAAACGCGGCAGATGGGCCAGCGCCACCAAGTTGAGCGGCTCAGGCAGTGTGCCGGCCGGCACCGGCGCCGCACTCACACCGCAGTTGCCGCACACGCAGGTGGTGACGCCCTGCGAAATCTTCGGCGTCATGTCCGGCTCGGCCAGCACCGCGAGATCATCATGGGTATGCGGGTCGATGAAACCGGGCGCAACGATCTTGCCGCGTGCGTCGATCTCTTCGCGCGCGCTGCCGCTGATGCGCCCCAGCGCGGTGATCTTGCCCTTGTGTACGCCGACATCGGCGGCGCGGCGCGGGGCATTGCTGCCGTCGATGACGGTGCCGTTGCGGATGATGAGATCAAACAGGGTGGCCATGGGTCGTGACAATCAGGGTTTGGGTGGCGCGCGTCATCGCCACATAGAGCAGGCGCTGCTCTTCGCGCGGTACATCAGCAGCGTCTACCGGTACCGCGGGAATCGCCACGAGGGGAAATTCCAGCCCTTTGCTCGAATGAAATGAAATCAGTTTCACGGTGTCCTGCACTTCATCAAACTGCATGCGTTGTTGCCAGGTGACGGGGATGCGCAGCTTGCGGCAGGCCTCGCTTACCGCCTTGCATTCAGGATCATAGTGGCGATACAGCACCGCCATGTCGCGCCACGGCGTGCCGCTCAAATGGGCCTCGCGGAGTTTTTGCGCGAGCGCTGCGGCCTGCGCCGGCAGCGTCGGCAGCTTGATCACCAGCGGGCGCGTACCGCTGCGCCCGGCCGACACCGGCCCGAGCTGCGGCACGCCGTCTTCACCCGCGTCGCTGGCGTGCAGCGCGTCATGCGCCACCGCGGACGCGAAGTCGAGAATCTCTTTGGTGTTGCGGTAATTGAGTTTCAAAATCGTGGTGCGCCCGGCGGCCTGAATGCCGACACTTTTAAAACTGAATTCACGCCGCTTGTGGCGCTCGTAAATCGACTGCGCGTCGTCGTACAACACCAGCAGCGAGCGCGTGTCCGGGTTGACCATCAGGGTCACCAGAGTCAGCCACTCGGGTTGAAAATCATGGCCTTCGTCGATCAGCACGGCATCGTATTGGCCGGTAGGTATCTGCCCGCCACTGACCGCGCGAATCACTGCATCGACTTGCGCGGCATGAAACTGCGCGCGGCTGCCACCCTCGCGCGGCGGCGCGACATGGAACGCCTTGAGTTGCTGCGCACACCAACTGTGAAAGTTGCGCACATCCACTTTCTGATCCAGCCCCTTGGCGCGCATGGTTTGCGCCAAGCGCTTGCGCAGCACCGTGTTGTAGCAAAGCACCAGCACCGGCCGCGCGCAAGCCTTGGCCAGTTGCTCGGCGCGATAGCCGAGTATCAAGGTCTTGCCCGAGCCGGCCACGCCGTGGATCACGCGGTGGCCGTCGCCGAGTGAGCGCGCAAGCTGCTCCTGTTGCAGGTCCATGATGCGCATCAAATCGGGCGGCTCGGTGTCCGTGGCAGCGGCGAACAATTCCGCCTGCGCGGTGGGTAGACGGATTTCGGGAAACATGTGCCAGCGGATGCGGTCGATCTGCGGCAAGCCGAGCGCGCCGTTGAAACGCAGCGGGAACATCTGCCACAGGCGCTCCTGAAAGGCTTCGGCATCGGCGCTCTCGGTCATCTCATCCGAGCAAATCACGCGTGCTGCCGGAAACACCTCATCAAGATGCGCGCGCGTAAATTGCAGCCTCGTGAAATTGGACAGCACCAGGCCATAACTCCACGGAAAAGTGAGGCGGCCCTGATGACTGCCGGTGGCGAACACCAGTTGCGCGTCGGCGCGCAATGCATCGACCACAGCGTGTGCATAAACGCGCGCCTGTTCCAGCGGATTCATCACGGTCACTTGCCCGCTGGCGGTGAGAAGCGTCGCATCGTCCTTGGTCACGCGTTGCAGCGTGTCGGGCTTCCAATCCTTGACTTCGAGAATCAGCAGGCCGCGGCGCGGATGCAGGATGACGAAATCGGGATGCGCATTGGCCGGGCCTATCGCCACGTCGTACCAGCACAGGTAATCGTCTTCGAGCTTGGCTTCGAGACGCTGCGCCAGGCGCTTCTCGCCGCTGGTCATGCGGCCGGCGCAACTGCCGATGCTGGGGATCAGGACGGCCATGTGGAGTTGCCCGGTGACTGCTAGACCGGAGCGGCGTTGCGCTGCGGTTGAACTGGAGCGGCGTTGCGCTCCAGGGCATCGATCTCATCTGCAGTAAATCCGCCCGCGAGCCGCGCGGCACGGTTGAGAGGTGGGTGAATCTTTGGCGCGCCGTACTGCTCCATCAGAAGAACAAAGGTGGATGCGGGTTCCAGGCCGCGTTGCTCGCAGAGGCGCTTGTACCAACGGTTTCCAACGGCCACATGCCCTACTTCATCGCGCAGGATGATGTCGAGGATCGCGGCAGCCGCGTGATCGCCATGATGCGCAAGCCGCTCGCGCATGCCGGGCGTGACATCGAGGCCGCGCGCTTCGAGGATGCGCGGCACCAGGGCCATGCGCACCAGCACATCGTCACGCGTTTTCTCGGCCATGTCCCACAGGCCGTTGTGCGCGGGGAAATCGCCGTAAGCGTGGCCGTAGTGCGTCTGCAAGTGCTGCGAGAGCAAGGTGAAGTGAGTGGCCTCTTCCTTCGCCACATTGATCCAGTCGCGGTAGTAGTCGTCCGGCATGTTCGCGAAGCGGCACACTGCGTCGAGCGCGAGGTTGATGGCGTTGAACTCGATGTGGGTGATGGCGTGGATCAGCGCCGCGCGGCCCGCGGACGAGCCAAGGCGGCGGCGCGGCATGGTGGCGGGATGCAGCAGTGTCGGCTTGACGGGACGCCCCGGCGAAGTAACGGCAAGGCTGGGAGCCGCATCCACCATGGGTTTTCGGTTATCTTCCCGCGCAACTCTCTGCCCAATTTTCTGCCTAACTTCCTGACCATCCTGACCATCCTGACCATCTTCCGGGCCATGTGTGACAAGCCAGGCGGCATGGGTCAGCGCCACTTTGCGCACTGGATCACATTCCATCAAGGCGGCAAGGGCGGCTCGCCGCATCATCTGCGCCTCGTCACCGGGACTGCCTCACAGGTAGTCAAGCACCTGGCGCGGCTGGTTAATCACCGCGTCCGCGCCCCAGGTGTCTGGCGGCTCGGTGTCGCCGAGGTAACCCCAGGTGACCGCGAGTGTCTTCATCCCGGCGGCAATGCCCGCCTGAATGTCGCGCAGATCATCGCCGACATAAATGCATTCGGCCGCGTTGACGCCAGATACGTCAGCCGCGTGCAGCAGCGGCGCCGGGTGTGGCTTGGCATGCGGTGTGGTGTCGCCTGATACCACGCACGAAGCGCGCCCGGTGAAGCCTATCGACAGGCTCAAAGGGTCAGTGAAGCGCTTGGCCTTGTTGGTGACCACGCCCCACTTGCGCGCGGCTGCACCTGCTTGTGAGGTCTCGATGGCGCGGAGTAACTCTTCGACACCATCGAACAGGCGCGTGTGTACATGCAAGGCGCTTTCGTAATTGGCGAGGAATTCGACGCGATGCACTTCGTAATCCGCATCGCCCGGCTTCAGGTTAAAACCGACACCGAGCAAGCCGCGCGCGCCGCTCGACGCCATGCGCCGCAGCGGGTCAAGCGGCAGCGTGGCGAGGCCGCGATCAGTGCGCATCTTGTTGAGCGCCGCCGCGAGGTCGGGCGCGGTATCGGCGAGGGTACCGTCGAGATCGAACAGGACACAGCGAATCATTGCAAAGCCCTTTGCGGCAAACGCACTGGCGCAGACGATGGAGAAGACAGCGACGGGAACAACATGTTCAACGCCCGCGCATGAAAAGTCTGTCGAGATCGCTCATTGCGAACTGATACCAGGTGGGCCGCCCGTGATTGCATTGGCCGCTGCGCTCGGTCGCTTCCATCTGGCGCAGCAGCGCGTCCATCTCGGGCAGGGTGAGCTTGCGGTTGGCGCGCACGGCGGCGTGGCAGGCCATGGTCGAGAGCAGTTCGTCGCGATGGCGCGTCAGCACTTCACCGGAGCCGAACTCGCGCAACTCGGCGAGCACGGCGCGCGCGAGCGCTTTGGCGTCAGCATCGGCGAGCAAGGCCGGCACTGCGCGCACGGCAAGACTGGTGTCCGACAGCGGTGTGATCTCGAAGCCGAGCGCAGTGAGCGCTGCGGCGAAGTCTTCGGCAGTGGCAACCTCAATGCGCCCGGCGTTGAA
>JANNCZ010000445.1:0-6485 GCA_031387185.1 Burkholderiales bacterium | reverse complement strand
TGCCGCCCGCGCAAGAGCCGCCGTATTGTTCTGCCGGCTCAAGTGGGCGGCCAGCACGTGCTGCAAACCATCGTGCTTGACCGCAGAGAGCAGCATTGCAGCCTGGTCATTGCCCAGGTGTCCGTAGCTCCCGCCCACCCGTGTCTTGAGCGACGGCGGATACGGGCCAGCAGCGAGCATGCGCGCATCGTGATTGCATTCAATTACCAACCCGTCGCAGGCTGACAGCATGCTGGTGACGTGCGCGGTGACACTGCCCAGATCGGTGAGCACGCCAAGCTTGACCGCACCATCTGAAAACGTGAACTGCGCCGGTTCGCGCGCATCGTGCGGCACCGGAAAGGGTGTGATCTGCATCCCTCCGACCGCAAATGGCGCGTGATGGTCGATCAATATGACGTCGAACGCGCCGCCATCACGCGCGGCACGGCCCGCTTCGCTGAGGCGCGAGGCCACATAAGTGCCGTAGGTCATCCACACCGGCGTCCCGTGTTTGCGCGCAAAACGCGCCACGCCGCCAATATGGTCGCCGTGCTCATGGGTCACGATGAGGGCATCGATATCTCGCGGCGCAAGCCCAGCACGTTCGAGCCGGGTCTCCGCTTCGCGCAGACCGAAGCCGCAATCGAGCATGACGCGCGTGGTGACAGCGCCTTCGTCGGCCTCAACCACCAGAGCATTGCCTTCGCTGCCCGATCCCAGTGACGCGAAGCGCAAGTTATCTAGCTCCGGGCTCGGCTAAACAAGCATGGGCAGCTCAACGCAAATCTCTCAGCCTGCGCGCCGTACGGCCAACCGGCCGGCACGCTGCTTTGCTGGCACACCACAGAATGCGCGACTACTTTAGCTGCTCGTGCAGCAACCCGAGAATACGCTGCGTGGTCGCAGAGTTTTCCGCCGCACCTGTCTTGGAGAGCACCGCAATTTGGGTCGTGGTGCGGGCGTCGCGCACCAGTACTTGATACTGCTCGGCGGTCTTTTCTGGCGTCTTGCGCAGGAAGTCGGTCATCCTGCCCAAAAATCCGTCCGATTTCTTTTCGCCAGCGTCCGGATCGGCGTAACGCACAAAATACAGGCCCTTGGTGCGGTCACGGTCTTCCACCGTGAAACCGACCCGGTCAAGCGCAAGACCCACGCGCCGCCATGCGCGATCAAAGGTATCTTCAATTTCTACCACGCTGTCAGCACCGGTTCGAACCAGCTTGGCACGCTCAGGCGGCCGGGCACCCGCCTCAAGTACCTTTTGTGCCGTCCCCGCATCGGTACCGAGGCGCACCATCAGGCGGCGCAGAAAATCAGCCTCCAGCTCCGGATCAGCAGGGCGCGGCTGCCACACCGTCTGGTCGCGCCCTTCGGTCTTGTAAATTTCAATCATGCCGCGATGGCTGATGAATATATCAGTCTCGCCGTTGGCGTTTGCTTCAAGGCGCGTACGAAATTTGTCACGCTCCGGGGTCGAATACAGAGAATCCAGAATACGCCCGAGCGTGCGCCTGATCGCATCGGTACCGATCTTCGCGCGGTTCTCGGCCCAATCGGTTTCCATCACACCGGACTCGGGGCGCTCGATGTCAAGAATGAAGCCGTTCTCCTGCCAAAACTCCTTGACGATCGGCCACAACTCGTCGGGCTTCGCCTGTACCACGAGCCAACGCTGACCACCGGCGCGATCAATGCGTGCATTTTTCACCGCTGGCAACACGCCCAATGAAGCTGGCACCGGCCCGCCCTTGGTCTGCCCGCTTGCCGTCGCCGAGCGCGGACGGTCACCCGGGACAGAAAACCGGTCTTCACGAGTGGGGGCCGTAAGATCGGGCGGGATCTCAAGCGAAGGTGCTGTGCTCTGCTTGCCTTCACTCTTGTAATCAATTTTGTCTGACGAGATCAAACCTTGGGTCCAGCTACAACCCGCAAGTGTCGCGGACGCGAGCAGCGCCGCGACCGCGCGCCGCAGCACCGCGGTTCGCGAAGAACGGAAAAGTATGCGCATCAGAATTGAATCCCGGCCTGGCGCATCGCATCTTCCAGCGCGGCCACGTGCTGCGCCGACAGCGGCGTCATCGGCAGACGTAGTGCGCCGCCAGCCTTGCCCATGCGCGCCACCACCCATTTCACTGGTATCGGGTTGGCTTCGAGGAACAGGCGCTGATGCAGCGGCAGCAGTTTGTTGTTGAGTTCGCGCGCGGTGGCGAGATCACCTGCAAGCCCCGCTGCAATCATCTGATGCATCAGCTTGGGCGCAACATTGGCTGTCACCGAAATCGTGCCGTGACCACCGAGCAGCGTGAACGCAAGCGCCGTTCCGTCACAACCCGACAACATGGAGAAATCGGACTTGCCGGCACGCGCGAGATCGCGAAACAGATGGGACGCGCGCTCGATGTTGTCGGTGGCGTCCTTGAGACCCACAATGCCCGGCACCTGCGCGGCGCGCAGCACGGTGTCATTGCTCATGTCTGCCACGGTACGACCGGGTACGTTGTACATCAGCATCGGCAAATCCACCGCTTCGGCCTGCGCCTTGAAATGCTGGTAAAGACCCTCTTGCGTGGGGCGGTTGTAGTATGGCACCACCGACAGGCAGCCGTCAGCGCCGACTGACTTGGCATAGCGCATCAGCTCAATCGCCTCAGCGGTGGAGTTCGCACCAGTGCCGGCAATCACAGGAATACGCTTGGCAGCCTGTTTGACCGTGGTCTCGATCAGCAGGCAGTGCTCGCCGTGATTGACGGTCGGTGACTCGCCCGTGGTGCCGACGATGACGATGCCGTCGGTGCCCTCGGCCACGTGCCAGTCGATCAGGCGTTTCAAGGCCGGCAGGTCGAGCGATCCATCGTCCTGCATGGGCGTGACTATCGCCACCAGACTGCCTTTGAACATGACCATCAAAACACCTTGAAAAATTGCCACGGCACGGATTGCCGCAGAGCGCATAATTTTACTCCAAGCCCCTCTGGCGCGGCCATGTTGGAAGCCTCGCCGGAAGCATCTCCAGAAGTCACTCCGGCAGCGTCTGCGCCGAGGTATGCAACGGCGGCCGCACCGCGCAAATCCGCTGGATCATCGCCGGCGACGGCTGGGCGCGCAAGCCGTCCTCGTATCCGATGATCTGCAAATCCGCACCCTGCGCAAACGCCAGCAATTCGCCCGGCTGCAACAGAAACGCCGGGTTGGAAGGCTTGCCATACGACTCGTTACCCGCGCGGAAAGTTTCGTAGATCAACGCCGCGCCGGGCGCAAGAGTAGCCGCAATCAGGGGCAGCAGGGGGCGATGGAGATAATTACTTACAACAATGGCGTCGAAGCTGCGGCCCGCATAGGGCCAAGCGCCGCCTTCGAGATCTGCCCAGCGTGTGGTGATTCCCGCTACACCGCTCAGAGTGGCGAGAGCAACAATATCGTGATCCACCGCTTCGACCGCGTGGCCGCGCGCCACGAGGAAGCGCGCGTGCCGGCCGCCACCACAGGCGAGGTCAAGCACAGTGCCGCCCTGCCTGATCGCACCGGCCCAGCGTTGCACCCACGTGGAAACCGTTGGTGTGTGCGGGTGAACGGTCGATATCTCTGAAGAGTCGCTCTGGGAGCCGGTTTGGGGGCTGATCCGTCGGCCGTCCTTGGAGTCAGACGCAGATCCCGGCACGAAGCCAGACGCAGAGTCAGACTGCGGATCACGTCCGGAACCAATCAAAACGACGACCCCGGCTGTTGCAGGAAGACAATCTCTTCCGCCGTCGAGGCACGGCCCAGAATCGCGTTGCGATGTGGAAAGCGCCCGAAACGCCGCACGATATCGCGGTGCTTGTGCGCCCATTCGGCGAGCCCTTTAGTCGCTGGCTCGGCTTCAAGCAGTTCGAACAGCCGCACGGACTCGTCCTGATCGGCCAGTGCCTCGCTATGCTCATACGGCAGATAGACAAAGCTGCGCATCACCGGCAGCAATGCAGCATCCGCGCCACGCGCCACGAGATTTTTCGCCAACCGCAGCGCCGCTGCATCACAAGCAAACGACGCCGGCGCACCGCGATACAAATTGCGCGAGAACTGGTCGAGCACGATGATCAGCGCCAGTTGCGAGGCGGGTTCGCGTTCCCAAGCGGTAAGCTGGCCCGCACCCGCTTGCGCATGCAGGGCACCGAAACGCAAGCGCAGCGCCGCGTCAAATGCCGCGTCTTTCTTGAACCACATGGCGCGGCTGTGGCCGCGCTCGCTTGAGCCGGGCGCGCCAAACCAGAAGTCGAGAACGGTGTCAGGGGTCACGCTACAATCATCCATCAAATTCTCGAGAGTGACGCATTATGCCTTCACCGCTTTTCGACCTCAATGGCAAGACCGCCCTCATCACCGGCAGCACCAAAGGGATTGGCAAGGCCATCGCCTTTCATCTTGCCAAGGCGGGTGCCAAGGTCGTGATCTCAAGCCGTAAAGCGGATGCGTGTGAGGCGGTGAAAAAGGAGTTCGACGCGGCCGGATTGGAGTCAATCTCCCTGCCCTGCAACATCGCGCGCCCTGATGAGGTCGAAGCGCTGGTGAAAAAGACCATGGACGCATTTGGCAAAATCGACATCCTGGTCTGCAACGCAGCGACCAACCCGGTCTACGGCCCAACCGCAAGCGCCTCGTCCGAAGCCTTTGACAAGATCATGGGTACCAATATCAAGAGCGTGTGGAGCCTGTGCAATCAGGTGATTCCGCAAATGGCGGCGCGCAAAGACGGCGCGGTGATTCTGGTGTCGTCGATTGCCGGGCAGCGCGGCAATGGCGTCATCGGCCTCTATGGCGTCTCCAAGGCGGCTGACTCGGCACTGGTGCGCAATCTTGCGGTGGAATGGGGGCCGTCCAACATTCGCGTCAACGCGATTGCGCCCGGCCTCGTCAAGACCGACTTTGCGCGCGCGCTGTGGGAGGATGAAAAGAACCGCGCCGCGCGCGAAGCACAGACGCCGCTGCGCCGCCTCGGTGAACCGGACGACATCGCCGGTCTCGCCGTGCTGCTGGCCGGGCCGGGCGGCGCGTTTATTACTGGTCAAACCTTCGTCGCCGACGGCGGTGTGACCATCGCCTGATTTGGCTCCTGACACCGCACGCACCTTTCCCTCGACTCACGCCGCGCGCCGTCCTTCGCCAACGCTGCCCGCATTCCTTTCGCGATCTACGACTTCCGCAACCCACGAGCATGGACTCCCCGCTTGTCATTGCCGCGCTGCTGATTGCCGTGTTGTTCGGCGCATTGCTGCGCGCTCACCTCAAACTGCGCCGCCTGGAAGCGCCGATGCGGCTGTCGCGCGACAGGGAACGCGCCGGCTGGCAGCCGCTGCCGCAGGCGTGGATGCCCAGTCTGACCGAGATCACGATTGCCTCGCACGACATGTTCTGGGAGACCAGCCCGCAACATGCCTATGTCAATTTCATCAAGCGCGAAGGCGCATTTGGCGGCTTTGACCTCTCGGATTTGAGCGGCAAGGCGCCCTGGGAGGTACCCGCCACCGGCGTGTCTGCCACACAGTGGGAGTCGCTCAAGGCCAGCATGGACGCGCGTGAGGCGTTTCACCATTTTGTGGTGGGCCGCGTCGACGCCGGCGGGCGCCTGCGCTACGGCAGCATGAGCGGTGTACCGGTGTTTGATAGCAGCGGTGCATTCCTCGGCTACCGTGGCGCCAGCCGCGATGTCACTGCCGAATCCCAGGCACAGATGCAGCTGCAGGTGCAGGGCGACATCATGCGCATCCTGGCCGGCAGCGCGCGCCTGTCGGAGGCCATGCCGGCCCTGCTTGAAGCGGTATGCCGCCCACTGGAATGGCGCTATGGCGCACGCTGGATGCGTGACACGCGCGACGACTGCTTTGTCTGCGGCGAAATCTGGGCGATGTCGGGCGCACAACCGCTGGTGGATGTCTCCAAAAAAGCGCGCGTACCCGGCGACAGCGGCGATCTGCTCGCGCGCGCCTGGGCCAATGCCCACCTCACCTGGGACAGCCGCATCGCCAATCAACCCGACACCCTGCGCCGCGAAGCCGCAATGGCGGCGGATTTGGGTGCGGCCTTTGCGTTGCCCATTGTGGTGCAGGGCGACATCGTCTGCATGCTGGAATTTTTCGGCCCGCGCGAACAACTGCACGACGCATTCATCGACGGTATTGGCAACACACTCAATCATCAGATCGCGCTATTCTGGTTGCGCCGCGAAGCGGAAGCGCGTCTGACCTACGCCGCCACCCATGACGCCCTCACCGGGCTGCGCAACCGCAATGCGTTTCAGGCGGAACTCGACAAGTCCCTCGCGCGCTCGGCGCGCAACGGCTGGCGCGTTGCGGTACTGTTCATCGACCTCGACGGCTTCAAACATGTCAATGACACGCTCGGCCACGCGGCGGGTGACATCGTGCTGGCCGAAGCGGCACGGCGTTTCAAATCGGTGCTGCGTGCCAGCGACACTATCGCGCGCCTTGGCGGTGATGAATTTGTGGTTGTGCTCGAGCAGGCCGGTG
>JANNCZ010000353.1:0-3826 GCA_031387185.1 Burkholderiales bacterium | reverse complement strand
TATCCGGGTCGGCCAGGGTCGCCAGAAAATCGCGATTGAGGCGTGCGATGACGGCTTCGGGCGTGCCGGCCGGCGCGAAAATGCCGATCCAGCCGTAGGCTTCAAAACCGGGGAAGCCGCTCTCGATCATGGTCGGCACATGGGGCAGGTCGGGCAGGCGCCTGGCGCCGGTCACCGCGAGTGCCTTGATCTTGCCGCTGGCAATATGGCCACGCAAAGAGGCGTAGGACAAATAACTGTAGGCCACCTCGCCTGACAGCAGCGCGACGATCGATGGCCCGCCGCCCTTGTAGGGAATGTGTGCCACGTCGATGCCGGCCAGCCGGTTGAGATTTTCCGACACCAGCCGGTTGGAACTGCCGGAACCCACCGACGCGTAGTTGAATTTGCCGGGCTGCCGTTTGGCCAGCGCAATGAACTCCTGAGCGTTGTTGGCCGGCAGGCCGCCCCATGCGCCCATCACCAGCGGCAGGCGCACCAGCAGCGTCACCGGCGCAAAGTCCCTGGCGGTGTCGTAGGGCAGGTCCTTGTTGATGACCGGATTGATCGAGTGGTTGTCCCACGACAAAAACAGGGTATGGCCATCAGGCGGGGCCTTGGCGACAAAGTTGGTGGCGATCACGCCCGAGCCGCTGGGCTTGTTGTCCACCACTACGGATTGGCCCAGCAGCGCCGCGAGTTTGGGCTGCAGGGTGCGCGCGACGATGTCGCTGCCGCCGCCCGGCGCGAAGGGCACCACCAGGGTCACCGGCTTGCTCGGAAACGCGCTTTGGGCCAATGCACCCAGTGGTGCGAGTGCGCACAACAGTGCAGCGAGTCGTGAAGCGAGCAGTGCAGCGAGTCGTGAAGCGAGCAGTACAGCGAGCGGTGAGGCGAGCAGTGAGCGCGAGTACGGCAATGCGGGGTTCATGATGTGCCTCCGTGATTGCGCACTAGGGGTCGAACGCATCTGTCAGGGCTTGTGCCGCCGCATTGAGCATGAGCCGGGACGCATAGCCGAGTGAGAGCAGGCGGTAACCCTTGGCGCGCGCACTGCGCGCCACTGCCGCGCTGGCGGTATGCATGCCGGCCGCGATGCCGTGTTGTTTGGCTGCTGCGGCGACCAGATCCATCGCTGCTTCCACTTTGGGATGATTGGGCACCATCGACGGTTTGGCGCCGTAGGACACGCCGAGGTCGTTGGGCCCGAGATAAATCATGTCCAGGCCCGGCACGGCGGCAATCGCGTCCAGGTTGTCGATGCCGCGCGCGGTCTCGATCAGGGCGATGCGCACAATGGTATGGGCGCAGGCGTCAAAGTAATCGGTGCCGCCATAGAGCGTGCCGCGCGTCGGCCCCCAACTGCGCACGCCGCGCGGCGGATAGTCGCAGGCGGCGACGAAGCGGCGGCATTCGTCCGCCGTCTCGACGGTGGGGCAGATCACGCCGTAGGCACCGGCGTCAAGCACAAAGGCAATTTCGGCCGGGTCATTCTGCGTCACGCGCACCAGCGGGGCGCCACGCCCGAGCGACAGGGCTTGCAGCATCGGCACCAGCGTGCCGCGGTCGATCAGGCTGTGTTGCAGGTCAATCGTATAGGAGTCGTAGTGGAGTTTGCCGATCATCTCGACCGTGACCGGCCAGCCGATGTCGATCCACAGATTGGAAGCGGGCAGATTCTGCGCCCAGCGTTCGCGGACCGGGTTGGCGCGCATCGCCGATCAGGCTTCCATCGTCGCGAGAAGCTTTTCACCTTCGGCGCGATCCACCGTCGGCGTGCCGCGAATCGTGGTGCGGTAAAACTTGCGCAACTGATCGAGCGGGTAGTCGAGCACGCCGCTGTGCCACACATTGCGGTTCTCCCACATGATGGTGTCGGCCACCTGCCACTGCTGCTGCCACACAAAGCGCTCCTGATCGCACCAGGCGAACAGCTCATCGAGCAGCGCATCGCTCGCGGCGCGCGGCATGCCGAGAATCGAATGCACATGATAGGGATTGGCGTAGACCGATTTTTCGCCGGTCTCGGGATGGGTGCGGACCACCGGATGCACCACGTAAGGATTTTCGCTGCCCGGCTGCATGGTGCCCTGGTTGAGGCCAAGGCGCCCGCCCTGGCGGTACGCCGCGAACTTGCCGGCCACGCGCTGCTTCAATCCGGCAGGCATGGTGTCATGGGCCATCACCATATTGGCAAACTTGGTGTTGCCGCCGCGGTCGGGGATCGCCACCGCATGCAGCATGGTCGCCTTGGCCGGCACCCAGTCGTAGGCGAGGTCAGAGTGCCAGCCCACGCCGCGCTCGGCGCCGACCTTGTCGAAATTGCCTTTCTCGTCCTGGTTGATCATCAGCACCACTTCGGGCACTTCGGGCAGACGATATTTTTTGGCGAAGTGCGGTTGAATCTCGCCGAACTGGCGGCTCACATCGCACAGTTGCTGCGGTGTGAATGCCGGCCCGCGAAAGCGCAGCACCTTGCGCCGGAGGAAGGCCTCGGTGATGGCACGCAGGTCACCGGCAGCCAGCGGCACGCCGGCCACGATGCCGCGCACTTCAGCGCCGAGGGGGCCATCAAGGTCGCGAATCTGAACAGTCATGTTTGCCCGCCTTCGGGATGACGAAAATTTGGGCGCAGTTACGGCGAAGAGCACTGCGAAACGACCAGCGTAAAGCCCAATTTATCATAGCCCAATGGCCGCTGCGTCCGGCGGCGCAGCGGCTACAGGCTCCGGGCTTCGGGCTTTGCCCTCGCCCTACGCCTTCCGCCGCTGCGCCGCCAAATCGCAAAAAGCGGACAATTCATTTGCTATAGAACCGGACAAGTCCATTTGCTGCCGACACACAAGATGAAGGAGACAACCATGGTTCAACCACGCCGCGCGTTTTTGCAACGCGCCGCCGCCACGGCGACTGCGAGTGGTCTCGCAGCGCTGCCGGGCGCGGGGTGGGCACAGGCTTTTCCCAACCGCCCGCTCAAGATCGTGATCGGCTTTCCACCTGGCGCGACCAGCGATCTACTGGCGCGCACCATCGCCGACAAGCTCAGTACCGTGTTCGGGCAGCCGGTGCTGGTGGACAACAAGCCCGGCGCGTCGACCATCATCGCGAGCCAGTTGGTGGCGAAATCGCCGCCCGATGGCTACACCTATTTCATCAACCTCGCGCTGCATTTTCAGAACCAGTTGCTCTACAAGAGCATGCCCTACGACATCTTCAAGGACTTCGCCAACGTCACCGACATCTGCTACTCGCCGGTAATGCTGATCGTGGCCGGCACCAACCCGGCCAAGACGGTGAAGGAGTTTGCCGAGTGGGGCAAGGGGCGCAAACTGTCGTATGCGTCGTGGGGCAACGGCTCGACCGGGCACATCCTCGGCCACATGTTTTCGAAACAGCATGGCCTGGACGCTGCGCACGTGGCTTACAAGGGCGGTGCGGCGGCGGTGACCGATGTGATCGGCGGGCAGGTTGATTCGATCATCATTGACCTTGGCTCGACGCGGGCGCACATTGTCTCGGGCCGCATGCGTGCGCTCGCCATTTGCCTCGACAGGCGCATGCCGCAACTGCCCGAGGTGCCGACGATGGATGAAGCCGGGGTCAAGGGCATGGGCATTGCGGGCTTTTACGGCATGTATGCGCCGGCCGGCACACCCAGGGAAATCGTCGCGCGCGTCTCGACCGAGGTGCAGAAAATCCTCAAGATGCCCGATGTGGCGCAGCGCTTTTACGATCAAGCGTTCATCCCCGGCGGCAGTGACCCTGATGTCTTCACGCAAATGCTGCGGCGTGAATACGCGCGCTGGGAGCCGATCGTGAAGGCCACTGGCGTGCAGCTTGAGTTGTC
>JANNCZ010000347.1:0-1941 GCA_031387185.1 Burkholderiales bacterium | reverse complement strand
CCGGCGCCGGGGCAGGTTCCGGCGGGTTCCGGTGCAGGGCGGCGCAGCGTTTCGCCGTGCAGTGTCGCGTTGCTCTGCGCATTGCTGCGTATCGCCAACCATCCCAGCCGTCAGGCTGACGGGTCAGGCGAACGCCGGGCGCGGAAACGCAATCGCGCGCGCGCGCCGCGGCGGCTTGCCGGTGCTGGGCGGGCAGCCGTGCAGGGGTGCGAGGCCGGTTTCATCCAGATGCGTGCTGACCAGCGGCCATAGCAAGGCCGCCAGCAGTTGAATCTCGCGATTGTGTGTGCCGCGCGCCAGTGACAACACGGCGCTCGCATAGACCGGGTCGCGCAGCACGCGAACGGGGTCGATCAGTTGTCCCTGCCGCGCTTCCATGCGGTTTTGCAGCATGCCGAGCAGCAGCTTTGTATAGGCGGTAACCATGATGGTGATTCCTTCGGTTGCCTGCGCGCGGAGGTTGACGCAGTGTGGGGATCATCGTAGGCGCGCGGTGGGCAGGCCGGTCTATGGAATTGAGCGGTGTTTGCCCGGCAATTCCGCGTTGTTCTCCACTTTGCGTTTGGTGGTATCGCCAGAAGACGCTCGTACCAACGGTCTTGGCGGCATAGCCGTGAAGAACAGCATGGACAGGGCCTGTCAGGGCAGTTGACGAATTTGCTTTAAATCGGTATTCTGTATACAGTACACAGATAGCCTATTCCGGCAAGCTGCCAGAACGGTACCCGCCCCAGGGTCTCAACGAGCTTCATGCCACGCCACGCCACACATGTCCACCATTACCCGCATCGAAACCACCCCCGATCTCGTCGAGCAGGTGCGTGCGCGCCTGCTCGATGCGATTTGTGACGGCTCGCTCGCGCCCGGTGCGCGCCTGACACAGGAAGAGCTGGCGGCCTCGCTCAACGTGTCGCGCCAGCCGGTGTTGCAGGCCCTGCGTCTGCTCAAGGGTGATGGCTTCGTGATCGACGCCGGCCGCCGTGGCCTGATGGTGGCGCCGCTCGAAGGCGCGCTGATCGAGCGCATTTACGCAGTGCGTGCGGTGCTCGACGGCTTGGCCGCACGTCTTGCGGCGCAGCGCAAGGTCAAGCTCGATCGCGCCTTGATCGACGCCGGGCGCAAAGCCGCTGCAGGTTCAAAGCTGGCTGCGATGATCGACGCCGACATGCGCTTTCACCATGCGCTCTACGCGGCGGCGGACAACGGCTTCATCGCCGAGAGCGCTGAGCGCCACTGGCGCCACATTCGACGTGCCATGGGCGCGGTGCTGCGCGTGACCAGCACGCGCGCCAGCGTGTGGGACGAGCATGAGGCGATTCTCGACGCCGTCGCGCGTGGCGATGCCGCCCGTGCCGAGCGTCTCGCGCGTGCGCACGGTGAAGAGGCCGGGCGCAATCTGGCCGAACGGCTCGATCAAGCCGCCGTGAAGCCAGCCAAGGCGTCGTAACACTGCATTCCCCATCAATTTTGCTTCCGATTTTGTTTCCCTTTGTTTCCCTTTGTTTCCCTTTGTCGCACCAATTGCACTTCACCTCGTCAGCCGTTAACGCGCGCCGTTAACGCGCGCCATTCACTCAGGAGACCGACATGAAACTCACCACCGCCCAACTCGAACAGTTCGACCGCGAAGGCTATTTGTTTTTCCCCAGCCTGTTCAAGCCCGATGAAATCAAGCGCCTCGCCGATGAAGTGCCGGGCATCTATGCCCAAGAGCGGCCCGAGAACGTGCGCGAAAAAGCCGGCGGCGTGGTGCGCACCAATTTCGCTGCGCACCTGTACAACGAGCGCTATGCCCGCCTCGCGCGCCACCCGCGCATGGTCGAGCCGATCAAGCAGTTGTTCGACGAAGACGTCTACATGCACCAGTTCAAAATCAACGGCAAGATGGCCTTTGATGGCGACGTGTGGCAGTGGCACCAGGACTACGGCACCTGGATGAAT
>JANNCZ010000343.1:0-3343 GCA_031387185.1 Burkholderiales bacterium | reverse complement strand
CCTTCTACAATGGCCGCGCGCCGCAAGAGTGGCTCGATGCCTTTGCCCCGCTCGGCACCGGCGCTGACAAACCCTTCCTCGACATGAGTTAAAGGAGTTAAGGGAGGAGTTAAAGGGGAGTTAAAGGAGGGGAGTTAAAGGAGGGGAGTTAAAGGGGCCAGGGTTGAATTAATTTCCTCACACCGCTTGAACCAGCCGCCGCCGTTCGCCTTTCGCACCATTGGCGCGCGCCGCTGCCGCTTTCCGCTCCGACACCGCTTTACCGCCGGTGGACGCGAGTTCGCGCATCCACATGCGTGAGCCGAATATCCCTGCCAGCAATCCCGCGACGGTCAAGTCGGCATCCAGCTTGGGCCAATGCAGCCCCGTGCCTTTGGGCGAGACGACGATCTCTTTGAGGTCGGCTTTCTTTGCGCGCGCCAGTCCTTGCGCAATTTTCGGAGGGAAAGCCAACTGCGCGCCGTTGGTCACATCGACCACGATGCGTCCGGCTTTTTCATCGTAGTGCGCGGCGCGCGCGTGCGGCTCGTTCGACAACGGGCGCGCGCCGCGCCTGGCTGCCGGCGGCGCGTTGCGCGCGAGTTCGCGTTCGATCCATTTTTCAGTCGCCATGAATCTTCCTCCAATGTCGAAATAGCTCTGCGCATCTCGTATGCGCAGCTTGAAGAACCAGCGCAATCTGCCTGACGGTGGCCGAAGCTGCTATTCGATGTCTGAACGGTCAGCCACCTGCATGCGATACACGGCGGCGGCGCGGCACCGGCTGATGTGCAATCAGCCACTCCTTGAGGATGGTGTTCATCCGGGTTTGCCATCCGGGTCCATCGGCCCGGAATGCCGCGAGAACTTCGGGGTCGAGCCGGATCGCGACCTGCTCTTTGGTCGGATTCTTGTTCTTCCCACGCGCCTTTCGAAGCGCGCCGATGGTTGCTGCGACGCCTCCGCCGGGCGTGACAACGCCACGCTTCCAGTCGATTTTGCCGGCGGTATCTGAAGGCGCGGCGGCCGCTTTGGCGGCGGCGACTTGCGCGGGGCTAAAGACTTTCAAAGTAGTCTTCGATTTGCGAGCGGTTTGCATAGCGGCACGAGATCAAATGAGCGGCGTCCTGCCGCTCGGTCCAAACCAGAAAAATGATGCGTCCACGCCACATTGCCAAACTCTGAAACCGCAGTTCACCGTAGGCCTCGCGATCATCTTCCACCGTGACCATCGGGAAATCGAAGGCGCTCTCAAGTTCGGCAAGGTCAATTTTGTGCTTCTTGAGATTGATCTTGCGCTTGGATTCATCCCAGGTGATCATTAGTCATAATGTATATGCATTTTGCTACAGGGTCAAGTACTGCACTGAAATTTCACAATTACGGGTGTCGCAAGGGGCAGAGCCTCACGCCGCAATTTGTTACGATCCTTCCTTACGAAAACTGGTTTTGTAAGGAATTCAAATGAGCGCAGCAACCCTGACGAGCAAAGGCCAGGCGACCATCCCGAAAGACATACGGACCGGCCTGGGCCTCGAGGCCGGCGACCGGATCGAGTTCCATCTGTTGTCCAATGGCAGCGCCTCCATGCGCCTCAAGCGCGGCACCTTGGGACAGTTAAAGGGGCCAGGATTGAATTCATTGCCCCACTCTCACAATTTGGCCTCACGCCACGCCGCCCGCGCATTGTCAAATCCAGCGGTGTAGTGATGCTGGGGCGGGGGGAATTGGGATTGCGAAGGTGGCGAAAAATCGCGGGAAAATTTAACCTAGCCCTTTTTTCTCACGCCGCTTGAACCAGCCGCGGCCGCCCACCTTTCGCACCATTGGCGCGCGCCGCCGCCGCTTTCCGCTCTGACACGACTTTACCGCCGGTGGACGCTAGTTCACGCATCCACATGCGTGAACCGAATATCCCCGCCAGCAATCCCGCGACGGTCAAGTCGGCATCCAGCTTCGGCCAATGCAGCCCTGTCTCTTTGGGCGAGACGACGATCTCTTTGAGGTCGGCTTTCTTGGCGCGTGAGAGTCCTTGCGCAATTTTCGGAGGGAAGGCGAACTGCGCGCCGTTGCTCAGATCGACCACGCTGCGTCCGGCCTTTTCATCGTAGTGCGCGGTGCGTGCGTGCGGCTGTTGCAATTTGCCTGTTGCAATTTGCCTGTTGAAATAGGGCGGAACAGCCGATATAATATTGTCATTGCTGACGCGTTCGCTACGCTACTTCGACACGTTGGCCTACAAAAAGCCCCGAAAGGGGCTTTCCTATTTCTAACATCCGAAAGGAATACTACGCATGGATCGTCACGCCATTTTTGTCGACGCAGGCTACTTTTATGCCGCCGGCACACAGGCTGCTTTTGGCGCAGCCACCTCCCGCAAGCACGTTTCAATCAAATCGCCGGCGGCGCTCGTCAAGGATTTAGCCGTAGCGGCGGCCGCACCGGTCGATGCGAAACCCTTGTTGCGCGTGTATTGGTACGACGCGATGCCGGGGCCTCGGCTTTCGCTGGAGCAAAGTGCCATCGCACTCCTGCCCGCAGTGAAACTGCGGCTCGGCGCGCTCAACAGCGCAGGAGAGCAAAAAGGTGTCGATTCCCTGATCGTCACCGACCTGATCGAACTGGCGCGAAATGGCGCGATATCAGATGCAGTTCTCGTGTCTGGCGATGAAGACCTGCGTATCGCGGTTCAGCTCGCACAATCATTCGGTGTCAAGGTGCATATTCTCGCAGCGGGCAATCCATCCCAAAATGTCAGCGCGTCGCTACAGATGGAGGCCGACTCCGTCTCTGCACTCGATGGAATCTGGTTTAACAATCATTTCATCAAGGCGGCTCCGGCAACGGCGACGCAAGCGATGGTTGCAGCAGCCTCGCCGGTGGACGGTCAGAAGGCGGCACCGAAAGAATCATCCTTGGCGGAAGCCGCTGAAAAAATCTGCGCCGAATTGTTGGGTGAAGCGACGCCCGCACAAATCACTGGATTAAGCGAGCATTTCAAATCACAGCAGAGTGTGCCACCGGAATTCGACCGCAAACTGATTGCCAAAGTGGCTGCGCTTTTGGCTGGGCGAAAACTGACCGGCGATGAAATGCGCAGCGTAAGAGGGGTGTTTGTTCAGCAAGTGCGTAGCCGCGCTGTTTGACGTGATTTGCGAATCGACTCTGATTGGGTTTTCTGAATTCACCCACGATATTTCGAATTAATCCGCGCGATACGCAGGCGCTGCGCTTGATGTCACGGCCGCCTAAGATTGCCTACACAAGCCATATCAGCTAATATAGCCAATATGCTCAGCATCCCTTCCACAGAAGCCAAAAACCGTTTCGGTGAACTGCTCGGCTCCGTCGCTGACGGCCCCGT
>JANNCZ010000328.1:0-10556 GCA_031387185.1 Burkholderiales bacterium | reverse complement strand
CGCCGCGGTTGGCCGGATGGTTGTTGCACAGGCCTCCGCCATCGGTATTGAAGGGCAGTTTGCCGACCCCGGAGATCAGGTTGCCGTCAGCCACGAACTTGCCGCCTTCCCCCTTCTTGCAGAAGCCGAGGTCTTCGAGCTGCAGCAGCACCGTGATCGTGAAACTGTCGTAGATCGAGGCGTACTGGATGTCGCTGCGCGACACGCCGGCTTCGAATTTTCCTATCGCCTGGGCACCGCCAACGGCTACGGCATGGCGGCGATGCGCCACATGCATGAATTCGGCACCACCAGCGAACAGCTGGCGTGGATCAAGGTGGCGGCCTCGCATCACGCGCAGCACAACCCGCACGCGATGCTGCGCGATGTGGTCACGGTTGAAGAGGTCGTCAACTCGCCGCTGGTGGTGGACCCGCTGCACCGCCTCGATTGCTGCGTGGTGAGCGATGGCGGCGGTGCGCTGATCGTCGCCCGTCCCGAAATCGCCAAGAGTCTCAAGCGCCCGCTGGTCAATATTCTCGGCGCAGGCGAAGCGCCCAAGAACCAGTCGGGCGGCAAGGTTGACCTTACTTACACCGGCGCGGTCTGGTCCGGCCCGGCCGCGTTTGCCGAGGCCGGCGTCACGCACGCCGACATTCAATACGCCTCCATCTACGACAGCTTCACCATCACCGTGCTGATGCAGCTCGAAGACCTCGGCTTTTGCAAAAAGGGGGAAGGTGGCAAATTCGTCTCTGACGGCAATCTGATCTCCGGCACCGGCAAACTGCCGTTCAACACCGACGGCGGCGGCCTGTGCAACAACCACCCGGCCAATCGCGGCGGCATGACCAAGGTGATCGAAGCGGTGCGCCAGTTGCGCGGCGAAGCACACGCAAAGGTGCAGGTGCCCAACTGTGGCCTCGCACTCGCACAAGGCATCGGCGGCAACCTCGGTTCGCGCCATTGCAGCGCCACCCTCATCATGGAAAGAGGATAAGCATGACGACCGCGTCCACCGCAACACCGTCCGCTGCCGCAGCGGCCCCCAGTGCAGCAGCGGTGGAGCGCAAGCTCCCCGCACCGCTGATTAACCCCGAGAATCAGCCCTTCTTCGACGCCACCGCCAAAGGCACGCTCCTGGTCGGCAACTGCAAATCCTGCGGCGAAGTGCACTACTACCCGCGCGCAATCTGTCCGCACTGCGGCGCTGATGGCGCCGAGTGGATCGAGTCCAAGGGCGTGGGCACGATCTACTCCTACAGCACCATGCATCGTGGCGTGCCGGTGCCCTACACCATCGCCTACGTCACGCTCGACGAGGGCGTGAGCATGATGACCAACCTTACCGGCTTCGCGCCCGGCAGCCTCAAGATCGGTCAGCGCGTACGCGTGCAGTTTCAGGAAGCCGACGGCGGCACGGCCGAGAAACACGGCGCGATGATGCCGATGTTTGCGCCAGCCTGATTTATGCATAGCGCATCAAGTATTGGCGCATTTTTCGGCTGTTTCAGACGAGAATTTCAAAATCATGCGCCATTATTTATGTCGCTGTGTATAGTTCACCGCTTGTGACGCCGGCTTTGCCCGGCGTTTTTTTCGCTGATTGTTCCAACTGCACTTGAACGGAATCTCAACATGCAAAAAATCGGATTCATTGGCTTGGGCCGCATGGGCCGCCCCATGGCCATTAACCTGGTCAAGAAGGGCTTCGCCGTCACCGCGTTCGACATTCATCCCGCCGGGGTCGATGCCGCCGTCGCCGCTGGCGCCGTGCGCGCGGCGACCGTCAAGCAGGCCGTCGATGGCGCAGACATCATCATCACCATGTTGCCGTCGTCGGTTGAGGTCGAGCAGGTAGCCAATGCCCCGGACGGCATCTTCGCCAACGCGAAGCAGGGCGCGCTCTTCATGGACATGAGCACCATCGATCCGCTCGCGACCGACCGCCTCAACGCCGCAGCCCAGGCGCATGGCCTAAGCATGGCCGATGCGCCAGTGGGGCGGCTGGCTGAACATGCCGACCGTGGCGAGTCGCTGTTCATGATCGGCGCGTCTGACACCGATTTCGCGCGCGTCAAACCGTTGTGCGAGGCGATGGGTAATGCGATCTATCACTGCGGTGCCACCGGCACCGGCGGGCGCACCAAGCTCGTCAACAACTACGTGGCGATCACGCTCACGCAGGTCAACGCTGAGGCGTTGGCACTGTCGCAACGCTTCGGCCTCGATCTCGTCAAGACCATGCAGGTGCTGCTCGGCACCTCGGCCAACAACGGCCAGTTGCGGATGAACTTTCCGTCCAAGGTGCTCGCTGGCGACACCACGCCGGGCTTCACGATTGATCTCGCACACAAGGATTTGTCGCTGATCTTGTCATCCGCTCACGCCGCTAAGGTGCCGATGCCGGTGGGTGCGGCAGTGCACGAGTCGTTCAGCCAGGCGCGCGCGGGCGATTACGGCGCGCTTGATTTTTCGGCGATTGCCGACGTGCTCTGCGGCATTGCGAAGATCGACAAGCCGCGTTTGCCCAAAGGCTGGAAGCCGGGCTAACGCGAGGGTGCCTCTATGGCGCTTGGCCGGATACGCCACACTGCCGCTTATGCCGTCTGCAATTGCCTGATCTCGCGTTCGATCAGCTTCGGATTGCGCTCGATTAACGCCAGGAGTGTTCTGGCCGGCCCTTCCGGGTCGCGCAAGCCTTGCTCCCAATTGCGAATCGCGGCGGTGGAAAAACCAAAGCGGTTGGCGAACTCGCTTTGCGACAGCCCGATTGCCGAGCGCAACTGCTTCACATCAATCAGCGGCGGAACCACCGCTGTGGTCTTCAAACGCAATTCGCCCCGCTCAAACTGGGCAACTTCCTTAAGCGACTTGGTCAGTGCTTTTGCATCCATGATGAATAATCCCAAAAAATCAATCCCAAAAATCAAACAAACAATCAGACGTTTTTCAAACGTATTGTTCTCTCATCCCCTGACCTTCAAAGTGAAGGCGGGGAGCCATCCCGCCAATATTCCCATAGCCACTTCACTCCCTTTTTCACGCCCGCAATGACTGCACCTTTGCCCAACAGCACGAGCAGTTTGCGCAGCAGACCGGCCTCCTCCTTTGTTGGTGGCGCTGAACCTGCGTCCTCTTTTTCGATATTGAGAAGATAGACCTTCAAAAACCCTGGGGCTACTACGTAGAAAATCACACAACCGGCATAACGCAATTGCAGCAAGCCGGGGAAATTCGCTATGGTGTCGCCGCGCACGGGGTCGTCAGCCAAAAGCAGCAGCAGACCGCGCCGCTCAATAGGCGTGAGCAAGCTCGATACGCGTTGCTCGAAATCGATGGTTTCGACGATCAGCACCGGATGTCTGGCTGGTGTTGCGGAGGTCTTCATGCAAAATGCTCAAGAGTAACGAGGGTTTGACTATACACCATTGACGCACTAAGTCAATGGTGTAGTCTGAGGGGTGGACGAGGGCGAGTGCATGGGACTCGGCGCAGTTCCGGACTGCTTATCGAGCGGCGCGTAGCGTTGATCCGGCAGCAGCTCACGCACGGTGACGGGAGGAGAAATCAGCGCCGTTGAGACGGGTGTGGCTGGGCTGCGCTTCGTGTGGCTCTGATGCAACTAGAAAATTGCATCCAGCCTGGAGGCGTTGGTGGATGGGCTACGCAGCGTCCCCACCCTGAAAACCCTTGGTGCGGGCTGCTGTCAGGCCACCACGGCTTCCGGTTTTGCGATCGACAAAGTTTTCATGATGTCGCGCCAACTCACGATGCCGACCGCCACATCCTGATCATCGACGATGGGAATGCACGAAATAGTGTGCGTGTTGAAGATCGCCACCGCCTCGTCCAAGTTCGCCTCCGCAGTCAGTGTCACCGGCTTGCGCGTGACGATGCGGTGCGCCGGCTGCGCCAGGGTTTCGAGATCGCGCGGCGTGTAGCGGTTGGTGCCGATGTGCGGGCTGATCGCCTTGAGCAAATCGCGGTCCGAAATCACGCCGAACAGCTTGCCTTCTTCAACCACCAGCAGGTGATGCAATGGGTTACCGCAACGATACTGAAGAGAATTGCCCGGAAGCGGAGATCAAGGCCTGGGACCTGCGCGTGGTGCTCGAAGACCAGGAAATCCTCGAAGTCGTCGACCCGGATGCGCCGGTGGACATCACCCGCCGCTCGGAAGAAAACATGCTCAGCGACAAGCCGGGCATCATCATCCGCCAACAACTGCAGGCGTTGCTGCGCGCCCACGGTGAAACGGAGGTGTTTCGCACACCGGCGCAGCAGCAGGCATGGGCAACCCGGCGCTCTGTGCGCCTCTGAAACCGCTTAACCTGGCGGTGTGGTCGCCTTGAATGACGGCACTACCGCGGCGAAGCGGTCAAGCCACGCCACCAGAGCCGGGTGCGCCGCGCGCCAGCGCCCGCCGTGGCGAAAATCGAGGTAGCCCAGGCCGGCGGCCAGGGTTAAGTGGCCGTAGTCAGGGTGTTCCGTCCACGCGGGCGGATTGGGTTCGAGCAAGTCGAGCGTACGGTCGATCTTTGATTGCAGGCGTTCAATCCACGACTCAACACGCATCGCTGCCGGGCGGTAGCGCCCTTCGTAGACTTGCAGCAAGGCCTGCTCGATCAGACCGTCGGACAGCGATGCCAGGGTCAGGGTGCGCCAGCGCTCCGCACCTGCGCGGGGGACCAGAACGGGTCCGGTACCGACCGTGTCGAGGTACTCGCAAATCACGTGACTGTCGTGCAGGGCATCACCGTTGTCGAGCACCAGGCACGGGATCCTGCCAAGCGGATTGGCCGCCAACAGTGTGGCATCACCTTTGAGCGTGTCCACCTGCACGGTCTCGACTTTGTCTCGCAGGTTTTTGATGGCGATGGTCATCAGGACCTTGCGGCCAAACGGAGACCCGGGGTTGGACAACAGTTTCATGGAACGGTCTTTCTGCAAAAGGGGGGAGAGACAAAACGCATCAGGACCTCCTTGGCGATGCGGTACTGAAGTTTAGGCGCACGGGCTGCTGCGCGCGCAAACCTCGCTCAATCAACGCGCGCGCCGGAAATCTCCACCACGCGCTTGAGCTTGGCCAGGTCGTTCTTGATGAACGGCGCGAATTCAACGTGGCCCATGTTGACCACCTCGCTGCCATCGGCCTGAATCTTGTCGCGAAACGCCGGCTCGCTCAACACTTTCTGCGTTTCGGCATCGAGACGGCGAATCACGTCAATCGGCGTTTTTGCAGGCGCGATCAGGCCGAACCAGGACGCGAAGTCAAATCCCGTCACCGTGTCGCCAATCGGCGGCACATCAGGGAACGCGTGATTGCGCTTGCTGCCCGTAACGCCCAGTGCACGCAAACGCCCGCCCTTGATATGCGGCGTGGCGGTAGCCAGCGTGGGAAAGCCGCAGATCGCCGACTTGCCAAGCACCGATGTGATGATTTCAGGTGCGCCTTTGTAAGGAACGTGCACCACGTCCACACCGGTCATCGACTTGAACAACTCGGCGGCAAGATGGGCGCCGCTGCCGTTGCCGCCCGAGGCGTAGTTGTATTTGCCCGGGCCTTCCTTGAACAGGCGGATCAGGTCAGCGACTGTCTTGACCGGTGAATCGGCCGTCACCACCAGGATGTGGGGCATCGCCACGCTCAAGTTGATCGGCGCAAAGTCAGCTACCGGGTCATAGGCTACCTTGCGATACAGCCACGGGTTGGTCGTCATCGCCGACGTGGCCAATCCGATTGCGTAGCCATCCGGCGGTGCCTTGGCGATCAGTTCATTGCCGATGTTGCTGCCGGCGCCGGGACGATTCTCGATCACCAACGATTGGCCGAGCGCGGTGCCGAGGCGTTCGGTCAGCGTGCGCGCCAGTACATCGGGTGCGCTGCCGGGAATGTAAGGCACGATGAAGCGGATCGATTTGGCCGGCCAAGCCTGTGCGCACACCACGGCAGGCGCGGCAAAAATGACGCTTGCGCTGGCGAGAATCGTTCTGCGTTGCATGTGCACCCCCGTGACGATCGAGCAATCCGAAATTCGAAGTGTATTACGATGCGCAGCAGTCCTATGACATCGCCATGGAACCTGACCACAAACTCCATTTTGATCGCGCATGAAACCACAGAACCTGTTGATCCTGTTCTCCGACGAACACAACCCCAAGGTGTTGGGTGCCGGCGGCCATCCGTTCATTTCCACTCCCCATCTTGATGCCCTCGCGGCACGCGGCACGCGCTTCACCCAGGGCTCCACGCCGTGCCCGATCTGTGTGCCGGCACGTGCTGCACTGGCCACCGGCCGCTACAACCACGAGATCGGCTATTGGGACAACGCCGATGCCTATGAAGGCAGTGTGCCGAGCTGGCATCACCTGCTGCGCGCCCAGGGGCACCATGTGGTGTCGATCGGCAAGCTGCACTTTCGCGGCCATCCGGGCGACGACCATGGCTTTTCGGAAGAGATCATTCCGATGCACATCGTCGATGGCTTGGGCGACCTGATCTCCCTCAAGCGCGGGCCGGATGCGCCGGTGCGTGGCGGCGCCAAGAAAATGATCGGCGCTGCCGGCCCGGGTGAATCCGACTACACGCGCTACGACCGCGACATTGCCGCGCAGGCGCAGATCTGGTTGCGCGACGAAGCGCCCAAGTATCAGGACAAACCCTGGGTGCTGTTCGTTTCCATGGTGGCGCCGCACTTTCCGCTCACCGCGCCACCCGAACACTACTACCGCTATGCCAACATGCAGCTGCCCATGCCAAAGCAGTACGCGCAGGCCGAGCGGCCGCGCCATCCGCACCTGGTCGACTACAGCACCACCATGAACTACGACGTCCACATGAAGGGCGAGGCTGATGTGCGCCGCGCGCTGGCCGGTTACTTCGGGTTGGTCAGCTTCATGGACGAGCAGGTTGGCAAGGTGATGGCCGCGCTGGAAGCGACTGGACTAGCTGCCAACACGCGCGTGCTCTACACCACCGACCATGGCGACAACAATGGCGCCCGCGGCCTGTGGGGCAAGAGCACCATGTATGAAGAGAGTGCCGGCGTGCCGATGATCCTCGCCGGTGCCGATGTGCCCGCCGGGAAAGTGGTGACCACGCCGGCCAACCTGGTGGACGTGTTCGCGACCACGCTCGATGCCGTCGGCGCGGCGCCCGCAGCCTCATCAGGACAATCCCTGTTTGAACTTGCCACAGCGCCCAGCACGGACCGCATGGTGTTTTCCGAATACCACGCCGCCGGATCGCACGAAGGCATTTTCATGCTGCAGGATGCGCGCTACAAATACGTGCGCTGCGTCACCTATCCTTCGCAACTGTTCGACCGGCACAACGACCCGGAAGAGTTGCGCGATGTGATCGCCGACCCCGCCTACGCACCGGTGGTCAAACGCGTGGAAGAAGCGTTGCTCGCACGTCTGAACCCGGCTGAAGTGGATGCGCGCGCCAAGAAACGCCAAGCCGAAGTGCTCGCCGCAGCCGGTGGTTGGGAGTTCGCCTGGAAGCGTGGCGACTTACCATTCTCGCCGCCGCCGGGGGTGGCGGCGAGCTGGAGCTGAGTGCCTGACGGGACACATGCCGATGTGTCCATTGCCGGTGTTAATCTGCTTCAAACACCAGACAATTTTCTGCTGCTCCCCTCTGAGGAAAACAACCCATGGCCAAACTGCTTGTGATGTACAAGAAGCCCGCCGATGCGGCAGTCTTTGACGCCTACTACTTCAACAGACACGTGCCACTCGCCAAGACGATTCCGGGCTTGCGCGCCTATGAGGTCAATGCGGGACCGGTCAGTACGCCGCAGGGGCCATCGGCATTGCATCTGGTTGCGACGCTCACCTTTGATTCAATAGAAGCCATCGGTGCCGCCTTCGCATCAAAGGAGGGCCAGGCCACTGCTGCCGACCTCGCCAATTTTGCCCAGGCGGGCGCCGACATGTTGATGTACGACACCAAAACCGTGTGATGCAGCGTCCGGAATGAAGCCGCGCCGCGCGGTGTTTAAGCCGTGCAACCTGTGTTCCCGCAGTTGTCAAGGTTGTTAACCGGCAGCCATGAGCTGCCACCCATCGCCCAGGAGACTCAAATGAAAATCAAAACAGCCGCCACGTCCGCACTGCTTCTTTCCACCGCCCTGCTGGCGGGCACCGCCAGCGCACAAGGCCTCATCACCCAGCGCGGCCTGTCGGTCAATGCCGCCATCGAGCTCGCACAAGCCGCCCTCGCGCAATGCCGCGCCGATGGCTACAAAGTCACCATCACCGTGCTCAATCATCACGCGACCACGTCAGTGGTGTTGTCGGAGGACGGCGTCAACCCGCACACGGTCGAGAACAGCCTGCGCAAGGCCTACACCGCGTTCACCACGCGCACGCCCACGGTGGAGATGGCCAAGCGCGCGCAGCCTGGCCTGGCGGGCTTCATGCTGCTCGACAAGATCAGCCCACTTGATGGCGCGTTGCCGATTTTTGCCGGCAAGGATCTGGTCGGCGCCGTTGGCATTTCCGGCGCGCCGGGCGGCGAGAAGGACACCGCCTGCGCCAAAGTCGGTATCGACAAGATCGCGCGTTTTCTGAACTGACCGGCGCTGCGCTCGGGCGCAGCACGACTTACCCACCTCCAAGAGCCGCTTCCACAGCGGCTCTTGGGCCTTATAGATCTGTGATCCGCCCTCACCAATGGTTTGCGCGGCATGCCTTGAAAAATTCGCCGGCTACGCGCGAAGCCATCAAGGTGATGCGCGCCGCTGCCAGCAATGCGTCCGCCCTTGAGCTCATCGAGGCACCAGTCGGCGGCGCTGGCGTAGACGCCGCAGGCGACCCGCTGCCCGCCGCCACGCTGCAACTCGCACGCGAAGCCGATGCCATTCTGTTCGGCTCGGCCGGGGTGCCGGGTGATGAAGCGATTCCCTATCTGATGCGCCCCGGCGCGGCGCTGTTGCGCCTGCGTGCCGACCTCGACCTGTTCGCCCATTACCGCCCGGCAGTGCTGTATCCCGAACTGATCGACGCGTCGTCGCTCAAGCCCGGGATCGTGCGCGGCCTCGACCTCGTCATCCTGCGCGAACTCTCGGGCGATGCCTACTTCGGCGAGCCGCGCGGCGTGAGTATTTCGGCGACGGGCAAGCGTGTCGGCATCAACACCATGCACTACACCGAAGAGCAGATCGAGCGCGTCGCGCACGCCGGGTTTCAATGCGCGCGCCAGCGCAAGCGCAAGCTGTGCTCGGTCGACAAGGCCAATGTGCTCGACGTGATGCAACTGTGGCGCGAGATCGTCACGGACACCGGCAAACAATATCCGGATGTCGAACTCTCCCACCTGTTCGTCGATGCCGCCGCGATGCAGCTGCTGCGCATGTCATGCAATGACAGTGCCGGGGCAGAACGTATCGAGGGCGCAGTGCGCAAGGCGCTGGCGCTGGGCTATCGCACGGCGGACATTCACTCGCCCGGCACACAGCGGGTGGGTACGCGGGCGATGGGGGACGCAGTGCTGGCGGCGGTGTAGTCTGTTACTTACCGAGAGGCGGTGAGACTGAAGAGGCGCGCCCATCAACGGTTTTGGCGTGTTCCACCCAGGGGCTGTTTGCTGGGTCAGTTGCTGGGCAGGATTTGGGGGCCAGCCTCGCAGCTATCCCACCCTCACCTGCACTGGCTTGCCAATCCGTCCGAGTATGCCGACCAGCGCATCAAGGGTGAACTTGGCAGTCTTGTGATTGACAACATCCGAAACGCGCGGACGTGTGACATGCAAAATTGCCGCCGCCTCGTCCTGCCGCAGTTCGCATTGCGCGATCCAGCCGGCCAGCTCGTCCATCATCTGTTCCTTCAGCGTGCGCGCCAGGTCGATGCGCGCGCGCGACTGCGTTTGCAGGCGCTTCGCTTCTGATGGCGGAAAACCGAGTTCGGCGAACAGGTTGGCGCCAGGTTTGGTGACATGCTGGATATGTGTATCGATATTGCTCATGATTCAGGTCTTTCGTTGACGCATCAGCGCCAAGAGTTCGCGCGCTTCTTCAATCTGGTATCGCTTCGTTTCCTTTCCCGGATGCGGACGATACGCCTCTAAAACCGTTGGGGGAAGCGCTTCTCGTGTCAATAGAGTCAGGAACGCTCGTTTCCAAAGGTGGGATTCCTGCTTTGATGGCGAACCACCAAAATGCGAATTTCGTTGCTCATCAAGCGATAGATCATTGAATACGGAAATCCCCTGAGTGGATAAATACGGCGTCCACCGCGCGTCGGCGTGCCATAACCAGGGTTGGCCTCAAGGAGTTTTGCAACGCGCTCGAATTCATCGACGAAGCGGGCTGCGACAGCGCCGCCCGCCTGCGCCTTGTAGTACCGCGCAGCGTCGCCGAGATCGCGTTCCGCTTCCAGATGAATCGACCGCTTCATCGAAGGTCGGCGCGCAGCCGAGCCAAGGCTTCATCCAGAGGCACAACGACGGACGCATCGCTTTCCATTTCGGCGTCGCGCCGCGCGGCCACCGCGTCCCACGCCGCATCACGCTCGGCATCGGTGTCAAGACTCGCCACCACGCGATCGAGCAAGTGCGCGCGGTCCGCTGG
>JANNCZ010000318.1:0-7621 GCA_031387185.1 Burkholderiales bacterium | reverse complement strand
AGCAAAGAAGAGTTGATGGCGGCGCAAAAAGAAGTGGTGCGCGTCAACAAACTGGAGTCGTGCTATCTGCGCCCACTGGCGTTTTACGGCTCGGAAAAGATGGGCGTCTCGCCCGTCGGCGCGACCGTGCACGTGGCGATTGCCGCCTGGCCCTGGGGCGCCTATCTCGGCGAAGAAGCGATCGAAAAAGGCATCCGCGTCAAGACCTCGAGCTACACGCGTCATCACGTCAATGTCAACATGCCGCGCGCGAAATTCTCCGGCACCTACGCCAATTCGATTCTGGCCAACCGTGAAGCCGTGTCGCACGGCTACGACGAAGCACTGCTGCTCGACGTGGACGGTTTCGTTGCCGAAGGCGCGGGCGAGAATTTGTTCATCGTCAAAGACGGCATGCTGATCGAGCCGGAAATGGGCTCGGCGCTGATCGGCATCACACGCGCGTCGATCATCGAGTTGGCCAAAGACCTCGGCCTCAAGGTGCATGCGCGGCGCATGACGCGCGACGACATCTACATCGCCGACGAAGCCTTCTTCACCGGCACCGCCGCCGAAGTCACGCCAATCCGCGAGCTTGATGGCCGTAGCATCGGCGCAGGCAAGCGCGGCCCGGTGACGGCGAAATTGCAAAAAGCGTTCTTCGACGCGGTCAACGGCAAGAACAAGAAGTATGCAAAGTGGCTGACACCGGTCGGCAAATTTGACGCGCCGAAAAAGGCTGCTGCCAAGGGGGCCTCGACGGGCGCAGTCAGCAAGAAGGCCGCTGGCAAAGAGACCGTCAGCAAAGCCAAAAAGAAATAGGAGAGTGTGATGAACGCAGCCTCTGCCGATGCACCCCACGCCGCGCCTGACGCGGCAGCGGCAGTCATGCTCGACGCGCATGACTTGCCGGCGTTTTGCCCGAACAAGACCATGGCGTTGTGGAACCAGCACCCCAAGGTGTTTCTCGACGTGGCGACGACCGGCGAGGCGAGCTGCCCCTATTGCGGCACGGTGTACCGGCTCAAGGGCGGCGCAGCGAAACACGGACATTGATGGCGCGGGCATGGATGCTTTGTTGACGATGCGTGGATGCCGCATAAATACTGCACGGATGCTGCGCGCCAGCTTGCAGTCTCTTATCTCGACACCCCGCCGGCACGCACGCTGATCGATGAAGCTCATCATCCTCGACCGCGACGGCGTCATCAACGAAGACTCCGATCTTTACATCAAAAGTGCAGCCGAGTGGCGCCCGCTGAAGGGCGCAGCAGACGCGATTGCGCGCCTCAACCACGCGGGCTATCGCGTCGCGGTGGCGACCAACCAGAGCGGCATCGGGCGCGGCCTGTTTGACATGGCGACGCTCAACGCCATGCACGACAAGATGCACAAGGTGGTGGCGCAGGCCGGCGGGCGCATCGACGCGGTGTTTTATTGCCCGCACAAGGACGATGACAAATGCGACTGCCGCAAGCCCAAGCCGGGCATGTTGCTTGACATCGCGCGGCGCTTCAATGTCGAGATCAAGGGCGTGCCCTGCGTCGGTGACGCGGTGCGCGACATGCAGGCCGGCGCACAAGCCGGCTGCGAACTCGCGCTGGTGAAAACCGGCAAAGGCCTGCGCACGCTGGCGGCCGGCGGATTGCCAGAGGGCGTGACTGTGTATGACGATCTGGCGGCCGTGGCGGCGCATTACTGTGGTTGAACTGCGTACGCCGCTGCACCGCTGCGGCCGTAGCAACCACAACGGCCCTCGCGGTTGACCTCGCGCCCATGCTCCTCGCGCGCTCCCTGCTGTTCCTCGCGTTTCTGTTCATCACGGTCGCGCCGTGGGGCCTGATGTCCTGCCTCGCCTTTCCGCTCTCCATGCCGCGCCGCTATTTCCTGATCACGTTCTGGACCACGATTGCGGTGTGGGGCGCCAAGCACATCATGGGCATCGACTACCGCGTGATTGGCCTGGAGAATGTGCCTGACCGCGTCAAGCAAGGCGGCGTGATTTTTCTCGCCAAGCATCAGTCGCGCTACGAGACCCTGCTGTTTCGCAGCCTGTTTCAGTACATGTGCTACGTCTACAAACGCGAACTGCATTGGGTGCCGTTTTTCGGCTGGGGCATTTCGCTGTGCGACATGATTCCAATTGACCGCGCCAAGGGCAAGCAGGCACTCGATCAGGTCGCCGAGGTGGGCGGCAAAAAACTGCACGAAGGCTGGAACATGGTGATGTTTCCCGAAGGCACGCGTGTCGATCCAGGGCAAAAGAAGCGCTACAAAATCGGCGGTACCTATCTGTCGGTAGCGACGCGCGTGCCGGTGGTGCCAATCGCGCATAACGCCGGCGACGTGTGGCCGCGCGGCAAGTGGACCAAGACGCCGGGCATGGTCACGGTGTCGATCGGCACGCCGATCCATCCCGGTGAGATGACGGCAGAGCAGCAGATGGCGCAAGTGGAAGCCTGGATCGAAGCCGAGATGCGCGCGCGTTTTCCGCATCAGTACGTGACCGCGGCCCGAGGATTGTGATGTTCGGCCTTCCCCAACTGGATCTGCCGTTTTTCTGGACCAAGACGCCGGCGCCGCAGGCGCCGCCGGATCCACGCGCCGGCATTCCTGCAGGCACCGGCCCAAAGAAGCCAGCGGAACAAACGGAACAAACCGGCAATGCCGCCAAGAATGGCTCCAGGAGCGGTTCTTCAGGCCATCTCCTCGAAGAGGCGCGCCAGATCAGCCTCGGCGGGCAGGTGATCAATTACGTGGTGCGCCGCTCCAGCCGGCGCCGCTCGCTCGCATTGCAAATTGACACGCGCGGCTTGCGCGTCGGCGCCACCGTCAGAGCGCGTCAAAGCGACATCGAACGTCTGATCCAGACCAATGCGCGCTGGGTGCTCACCCATCTCAAGGAGTGGCAGCGTCCCGAAAACCAGGCCAAACGCGCCTGGATGCCCGGCGAAGCCTTGCCCTTGCTGGGTGTGACGCGCCCGCTGCGCATCGCGCCTGGCCGCACCGGGCTGGCGAAGTTTGACGACGCGTTGATCCTCACCGTGCCCGCGCCCGATGATGAAATCGTGGTGCGCAAGCATCTGCGCGAGATGCTCAAGGCCGAGGCACGCACCTGGTTCGCGCTGCGGCTGGCACATTATGCGGATCGCTACGGTGTCGCCACCCCGGCGCTGCGCATCTCGCAGGCCGAGAGCCGCTGGGGCTCGTGTTCACGCGACCGCGACGGCGCGCACCGCGTCTCGCTCAACTGGCGCATGATCCATTTTGAGCCGCACCTGATCGACTCGGTGGTGGCCCACGAAATTGCCCACACCAAACACATGCATCACGGCCCGCGTTTCTGGGGCGCGGTGGCGAAGCTGTATCCTGACTATGAAAGCGCGCGCACCGAAATCCGCAAGCGCGCGTTTGAACTGCCCGAGATTTAAAGCTGCCCTTCATCGCCACCCTGCGCAATCGCCTTGCGCTCCACCCGAAAGGAAAGTCATGCCAAGAATGCTCCACACCATGCTGCGCACCGGTGACCTCAAACGCTCGGTCGATTTCTACACCCGCGTGATGGGCATGAAATTGCTGCGCGAGACCGACCGCCCCGAGCAGAAATATTCGCTCGCCTTCGTCGGCTACGACACCGAAGACAAAACCGCCGTGATCGAGTTGACCTACAACTACGGCACCGACAAGTACGACTTGGGCAGTGCCTTCGGCCATGTCGCCCTCGCCGTGGACGACTGCTACAAGACTTGCGATGCGATCAAGGCAGCGGGCGGCAATGTCACGCGCGAAGCCGGGCCGGTCAAGGGCGGCACTACCGTGATTGCGTTTGTCACCGACCCGGATGGTTACAAGATTGAGTTGATTCAGGGGCATTGACCCGCAGCGAATCACCAACGCGCCGGGCAGCGCGCCGCACGCGCGTCAGCTTTGCGCGGGCAGATTCGCCAGCGCCACAAAGCGCGCAAGTTCGACTTCCTCAGCGCGCGCACCAGGATCGATGCCCGCAGCGGCAAACTGCGCATCACTCACGCGCCCCTTGAGCGTATTGCGCAGGGTCTTGCGACGCTGGCTGAAAGCTTGCGTGACCAATTCGGCGAACAGCGTTTCATCGTGCGCCGTGCGCTCGCTCTGTGGCTTCGGGATCATGCGCACTACCGCCGAGTCCACCTTGGGAGGCGGCTCGAACGCATCAGGCGGCACATCGAGTACGGACTCCATCGTGAAGCGGTATTGCAGCGCGACCGAGAGGCGCCCGTATTCCTTGCCGCCGGGTGCCGCCACCATGCGCTCAACCACTTCCTTTTGCAGCATGAAGTGGCAGTCGATGATCCGCTCCGCAAACGTGGCGAGGTGAAACAGCAGCGGTGTCGAGATGTTGTAGGGCAGGTTGCCGATGACGCGCAGGCTGCGCCGGGGCCGTGCATGACTCTGTGGCTGAGAGCCTCCTCCACCAACGGTTTCCGGGACTTGATCTGGCGCATCCGATGCGCATAGTGAGGCAAAATCAAACGCCAGCGCGTCGCCCTGATGAATCGTGAGCTTCTCGGGCACGAATGATTTGCGCAGACGCGCAATCACGTCGCGGTCAATCTCCACGGCGTGCAGGTGGCGCAGTTTTTGCAGCACCGGACGTGTGAGCGCGCCCAAGCCGGGGCCGATTTCGACCATCAGATCATCCGGCTGCGGTGCAATCGCGGCGACGATGGCGTCGATCACGCCCGCATCGGTCAGGAAATGCTGGCCGAAGCGTTTGCGCGGCGCAAATGATTGCTTGCGTGGCGTGGAATTTTGCGGCGGCACGGGGCGGGAAGCGAAATCCGTTATTGAGCAATTGATTACTTAGGGTCATTATAATGAGCGGTTCAGGGCAATCCTGGGCTTTTCTCAATCTCGCAGGGATGGCAGCGCACATGGGCAGTCGGAGCGTAGTGGCAGCGGTGGTGTTTGTGGTGCTGGCCGGCGGCGGCGGATACTACTATCAGCAGACCGAGAAAAATGCAGCCAACGCGGCCGCCGACAAAGGCGATGGCGCCAAGGGCGGCAGCGCGAGGGCTGACGGCAAAGGCGGTGACGGGAAGGGCGCACCGGGCAAAGGCGGCCCTGGCGGTCCAGGCGCCCTGCGCCCCGCGCCAGTGTTGGTCGCCAATGTCGAGCAGCGCGACATTCCGCTCAAGGTCAATGTGGCTGGCCGTACCGAGGCGTTTTCCACAGTGACCATGCGCTCACGCATTGATGGCCAGATTCTCGGCGTCCATTACCAGGCCGGCCAGCAAATCAAAAAGGGCCAGACCCTCGTCTCACTGGATGGCCGCGCATTGCGCGCACAGCTCGATCAAATGAACGCCAACCTCGCACGTGACCGCGCGCAGCTTGACAAGGCCAGGGCTGATCTCCAGCGGCAAACTGATCTGCTGGCCAAGGGCTTTATTTCCAGCGCGACGCTTGATGGCTTCAAGGCGACCGTGCAGACCCTCGAGGCAACCGTGAATGCCGATCTCGCGGCGATCGATTTGGCCAAGGTCAATCTGTCGTATACGACCATCGCAGCGCCGATGAACGGCATCGCCGGCGCGGTGCTGGCCTTCCCCGGCGGCAGCGTGAAGGCGAGCGATACGCCGCTGGTGGTGATCAACCAGCTCAACCCGCTCTACGTCACGTTCTCGCTGCCCGAGAGCCAGTTGAAAGAGATCAGCCGTGACAGCACCGCGGGCAAGCTCAAGGTTGAGGCGCGCCCGCCCGGTGCGGGCAGCGCCGTGGTCACCGGCGAGTTGGCGTTTATCGACAACACGGTTGACACCGCGACCGGCACGATCCAGATGAAGGCCAAGCTCGACAACCCCGGCGAGAAACTCACGCCCGGCCAGTTTGTCGAAGTGGCGATGACGGTGCGTGAGTTGCCAGGCGCATTGTTGATTCCTGCGGAGGCGATGCAGGCGGGACCGAACGGCAATTTTGTGTATGTCGCCAAGCCTGATCAGACGGTGGAGCTGCGTATGGTGCAGGTGATCACCGGCGACAAACAAATGCTGATTGTCGAGAAAGGCTTGAAGCCCGGCGAGAAAGTAGTCACCGACGGCCAGTTGCGGCTCACGCCGGGCGCCAGGTATGAAGTGCGCGTTCCCGGGGGGAGTGGCGGTGCTGATAGGGGTGGTAAAGGTGGCCGCGATGGCGCCAAGGGCAGTGACAAAGACGGTGCCAAGGGCGCTGACAAAGGTGACGGGCCGAGCAGTGACAAAGCTGGCGTTAAGGGCGGCAGCGATGGCGCCAAAGCAGCACCGGGTGATGCCGCCCCCGGCAAAGGCGGCGGTTCTGGCAGCAACGCGCCCAAGGATGCGCCGGCACCGAAGGGTTAACGCCGTCACCGAAGGGTTAAGGCTGGTAACCGGCTAATTCACGAGGGACGGGTTGAGCAAAACCATTTGATTGAAGCGCGTTGACCAATCGAGCTTGATCGATGCGCAGTTAACGCACGGAAATGCGGCCGATGTGGCCGGCGTTGCCGATGTGGCCCAACGGGGCCGACTTAAGCCAGTGCAAGGGTGACGCCATGAATCTGCCAGAACTCTGTATCCGCCGTCCGGTGATGACCACGCTGCTGATGGCAGCCTGCGTCGTGTTTGGCGTGATCGCCTATCTCAACTTGCCGGTCTCCGAATTGCCGGCCGTCGAGTTCCCCACCATCCAGGTCACCGCGCAATTGCCGGGTGCCTCACCCGAGACGATGGCCGCTGCCGTGGCGACACCGTTACAAGGGCAGTTCTCCACCATCGCGGGTTTGGAGGCAATGAATTCGGTGAGCGCGCAGGGCACCACGTCGATCACGCTGTCGTTCGCGTTATCGCGCGATATTGATTCGGCGGCGCAGGATGTGCAGTCCGCCCTTGCTGTTGCGCAACGGCGTATGCCGGCCGAGATGCTGGTGCCGCCCTCGTTCCGCAAAGTCAATCCGGCCGATGCGCCGATCTTCTTTCTGGCAATGCGCTCTGACACCCTGCCGCTGTCGGTGGTCAACGAATACGCCGAGACCCAGCTTGCACAACGCCTCTCGACCATCAGCGGCGTGGCGCAGGTCAATGTGTTCGGCTCGCAAAAATATGCGGTGCGGGTGCAGGTGGACCCGAACAAACTCGCCGCCGCCGGCGTCGGCCTCGATGAAGTGCAGGCTGCCATCGTGCAGGGCAACGTCAACAAACCTACCGGCATCATGGAAGGGGCGCGCCAGGTGCTGGCGGTGCGCTCCAACGGGCAGCTTGAAACGGCAGCGGCCTATCGCGGCCTTACGGTGGTCTACCGCAACGGTGCGCCGCTCAAACTCGAAGCGGTGGCGAACCTGGTCGACAGCGTCGAGAACCAGCGCGTCGCGTCCTGGTTCAATGGCAAGCGCGCAATCGTGCTCGCCATCTACCGCCAGCCCGGCACCAACACGATTGAAACGGTGGATGCGATCAAGCGCATCCTGCCGTCATTTCAGGCCAAGCTGCCGCCGGCCATCGACATCCAGATTTTCTTTGACCGCACCCTGTCGATCCGCGCTGCGATTCATGACGTGAAGTTCACCCTGCTGCTCGCCGCCTGCCTGGTGGTGCTGGTGATCTTTTTGTTCCTGCGCAATCTGTCGGCGACCCTGATTCCCTCGGTGGCG
>JANNCZ010000271.1:0-1932 GCA_031387185.1 Burkholderiales bacterium | reverse complement strand
GCACGGGCTGCAGTTCAAAACCGATAGCCGGGCCACGTGGGATTGGGAAGCAACGCTCTCAACCTACCACTACAACCGCGACCTCTCGCGCCAGCCCACCATCGCACCGCCCGCGTCGTTCGGTGGCGGTGCCGGGCGCATCACAGACATGAATGGCACCGGCTGGAGTACGTTCGATGCGAAAGGCACGTGGCGTCCGCAAGGTTTTGAGCGCGGTCACACGATTGACTTCGGCGTCCATCACGATCTCTACCGCCTGCACAGCCTGGTGTCGAACACGGCAGACTGGATCAGCGGCAGCGCCACCAGCGAGTTCCAGCGCTTCGCCGGTCAAACCCAAACCAACAAGCGCATTCGCTCGATATCAGCGCCGAGCGTGACCTTGGCAATGGCTCGTTGCGCGCGACGTATTTTCAGGAGCACCTGACCGACGCGCTGTATGCGCAGACCAATGTACTGATCACGCCGAATGTGACCAGCACACAAAACGTCGACAGGATTCGCACGCGCGGACTGGAAGTGGCGTACAAGGCGCAGGACGTGGGTAGCGGAGTTGCGGTTCGCTCTCTGAACCGCATCCAGTCCCCCTACAATCTGCGCCAAACTTTTCGTCAAACTCTCAATCGGGAAATCGCCATGAAATACCCTCTGCCAGTCGTCCTCCTCATCGCCGCGTGCAGTGCATCCGCGCTCGCGCAAGTCACTGTGAAGGAGCCCTGGGTGCGCGCCACCGTCGCCAAACAAACCGCCACCGGTGCCTTCATGCAAATCACCGCCGCGACCGACACGAAATTGGTCGACGTCAAGTCATCCGCCGCCGGTATTGCCGAGATTCACGAAATGAAGATGGAAAACAACGTGATGAAAATGCGCGCAGTGGACGAGGTCGCGCTGCCGGCCGGCAAGATGGTCGAACTAAAACCCGGCGGCTATCACGTGATGCTGATGGATTTGAAGGCACAGGTCAAAGCGGGCGACACGATTCCGCTTACGCTGGTGTTTGAGGGCAAGGATAAAAAACGCGAGAGCGTCGAAGTCAGAGCGCTGGTCAAATCGCTGACCGGTGCGCCCGTCAAAAGCGGCGCAAAGCACGAAGGGCACAAGCACTGAAGCACAAGCACTGAACCCGGAGAGCGCGTAACCGGCTGCTACAATTCTTGCGTCGTTGCCCGTGAGGAAATGCCATGAGCGCAGTTCTCGAAAAACACCCCTCTGCCAAGAAGTCTGTCAAAAAGCGGCCTTTCCCTGCGGGATTGACTGTGGCTGAGGCAATGGGTGACTTTATTGGGTGCAATGTGGATTCTGGCCTGCCGCCGGATGCCGCCAGACGCCACAAGTTTTATTTGCATGCCGCTATCCAGAAAAAGTATTCTCGTTGACGCCGGGCCACTAATCGCGCTCGGAACACGCAGAGACGGCGATCATCTTGCGGCCGTTTTATGGGCAAGCAACGCTCCCGCCCCGCTCATTTCGACCTGGGCAGTAATCGCTGAAGCGTCGCATTTTCTCGGGCCGCGCAGGCGCGTGCTGTTCACCAACATCGCCATCGGCGCGATGCGCATTGAGGAGATCGGCGCACCAGACATGCCGCGTCTGATCGCCATTTTGGACAAATATCCGCAGGCAGATTTTGCCGATGCCTCGCTGGTGCTGATTGCAGAACGTCTCGGCATCACCGAGGTCGCCACCCTGGATGTCACCGATTTTGCTATTTACCGTACCAGCAGCGGCAAGGCCTTCACCAACGTTTTTCACAGATAGCCCAATGCTCTCCACCATCAAGCAGGAAATCATCACCGCCCTGAGAGCCGCTCTCACCAAGGCTCTTGGCGATACTGCGCCGGGGGCCGCAGCGAGTGCGGCGATTGTGCTGGAGCGGCCCAAGCAGGCAGCGCACGGCGATCTGGCCTGCAACATCGCGATGCAGTTGGC
>JANNCZ010000265.1:0-2781 GCA_031387185.1 Burkholderiales bacterium | reverse complement strand
GCAGGTTGAGCAGTATCTGGCGCAGGCGCGTCAAGTCACCGTTGATCGCGTTGGGCAACTCGCCCTCAAACACATACGCGGTATCGAGGTGTTTCTCGGTGGCACGGGTGCTCATCAGGTCCAGCGCCGACTCCACGCAATCGCGCAGGTCGAAGGGGTGCATCTCGATATCCATGCGCCCGGCCTCGATCTTGGAAAAATCGAGAATGTCATTGATGATGGTGAGCAGGGCATCCCCAGAGTCGCGGAGGGTGCCGGCGTAGTCGCGCTGCTCGTCGTTGAGCGGCGTGTCGAGCAGCAAGCCGCTCATGCCGATCACCGCATTCATCGGCGTGCGGATCTCGTGACTCATGGTGGCGAGGAACGCGCTCTTCGCCTCGTTGGCGGTTTCGGCGGCGGCGCGCGCCTGTTGCGCTTCGTTGAACAGCCGTGCGTTCTGGATTGCAATCACTGCCTGGTCGGCGAAAGTCATCAGCAACCGCTGTTCGGTTGCGTTGAAGGGCCGCAACTCAAAGCGGGCCACGAGAACCGCACCGATGGGGCGGGCGTCCCACAGCATCGGCGCAATCGCGACCGAATACGTTTCGCCAAATTGCCCCGCTATCGCACGCAGCCCCGGCGGTACGCCGGGATCGTTCATGACGTCGCCAAACGTGACCAGGCGGCGCTCGCGGATTGCCTGCTCGGTGGCGGTGCCCGCAAGCGGAACCGGGAACAATCGCCGCGCCCGCTCGACCCGTTCCGGATCGGGGCCGCGAATCGCGCCGATGTTCAGCATTTCATGCTCATCGACCTGGAACACGATCATGAACGCGCCGCCAAACAGACGCTCGCACCCCAGGAGAATTTTGTCGAATACCGGCGCCGTGTCAGAAACCGAACTGCTGATGACCTGCAACACATCGGCTGAGGCTTTCTGTTGTTCCAGCGCCTCTTTGGTCTCGTTGAACAGGCGCACGTTCTCAATCGCGATCACGGCTTGATCGGCGAACGTGCTCAGCAGCGCCACGTCCTCGTCGTCGAAGGAACCCGTTTCGAGCCGCAGGACGGAGATGCCGCCGAGTGCCCGGCCCGGCAGCAGCAGCGGTGCGTAGATGCCGGAGTGAAAGCCGAACTTCAAGCCAAGATTGCGAATGCGCGGATATTCCTCGCTCGCCTTGTCAAGATCCGCAAGGCTGATCACGCGCCGCTCGAGTATGCAACTGCCGATGGCGCTGCCGCGGTCAAGCGGAATCGGCTCCACCATAATGCCGGTGCTCGCGCGCATATGCACCAAGTCGCCGTCGACCAGCCAGAGCGTCACGCGGGGACTGTTGAACAAGGCAGAGCCGTTCTTCACGATGGCCTCGAACACCGGCTGCGTATCGGTCATCGAACCGCCGAGCACACGCAGGATTTCCGCAGTCGCAGTCTGGCGTTCCAGCGCTTGTTTGGTCTCGTTGAACAGCCGCACGTTTTCAATCGCAATCACCGATTGGTCGGCGAAGGTTTTGATCAGCCCGACCTGATGCTCCGTAAACGCTCCCGGTTCGCGACGGGTCACAATGATCGATCCGATCACCTTGCCGTCGCGAACCAGAGGCACGGCCAGCGCACTGCGCCAGCCGCGTGCGCGCGCCACTTCGCGCATCCGCGCGTGTCCCCGGTCGTCGGTGTCGATGTCAGTGATCTGCACCGGGGCAAACGAACGTGCCATGTCATTGATGAGGGTCGATTGGTCCAGCCGAACCGGATAAAAGCTGCGCAGCGCGGCATCGCCCTGCGGGTCCGTGCTGCTGAATGCACCCAGCGACACCACCTCCCCGGTGACTCTGGTGAAGACTGCGGACAGTCCACCGATGAGTCGCACGGCGCTTGCCACAATTGCATCGAGTACCGGTTGCACGTCCGATGGCGAACTCGCGATCACCTTGAGAATCTCTGCGGTCGCGGTCTGGCGTTCCAGCGCCTCCTTGGTCTCGTTGAACATCCGCGCGTTCTGAATCGCGATCACCGCCTGGTCGGCGAAGGTCCTGAGCAGGCTGAATTCCTTGTCACTGAACGCCGCGTTGACGGCGCGCGTCACCGAGATCATGCCGACGCCGCGCCCTTCCCAAAGCATGGGCGTGTTGACTACAGAGAAGTTACCTATCGACCGGCCGATCTCGCGCAGGCTTTCTGGCACATCAGCACCATTGATCAAATCGGGGTAGTAGTTCTGCTTGCGCCCCGCGATGACGATGGCGGCAGAGGTCTGCTCTATCGGCCTCGGATACATCGCCCTCATCTGATCGCCGCCGGAGCCTCGCGATGCTCCCAGGTGCAACAGCCCGTCGCCTGGTGCCAGCCAAATCGCCACACGCAGGCAAGCGAACAGCCGCTCGGTAATGTTGAGAATACGCTCGAACACCGGTGCGGTGTCGGCCACCGAACTGCTGATCACCTGCAGCACTTCAGCGGTGGCGGTCTGGTGCTCGAGCGCCTCCTTGGTCGTGTTGAACAGCCGCACGTTCTCGATCGCAATCACCGATTGGTCGGCGAAGGTTCTCATCAGTTCGACCAGATGCTCCGTAAACGCTCCGGGTTCGCGGCGTGTCACATGGATGTTTCCGATCACTTCCCCTTCGCGAACCAGAGGAACGATCAGGATGCTGCGATAGCCTCGTGCGCGCGCGAGGTCCCGGGCCCGCGTGGTAAAGCGGACATCAGTTTCGCTTTCGGTGTCGTCGATCTGCGCCGGTGCGGCCGTACGCACCGCCTCGGCCACCAGCGGCGATTGGTCCAGCCGAACCGGATAGAAGC